>JAKONL010000289.1 GCA_022701965.1 Burkholderiaceae bacterium
TTGCCCGACCTCGATCTGCGCGTCGACCTGATCGGCGCCGTCAGCATCCTGGGCGACGACGGCGGCCGGATGCTGGCCGCGACGCCCGACGGCGGCGCGCGCGACGTCCGCCTGCGCGTGGCCGCGACGCATGCCGACCGCGCCGTGGCGGAGCGCCTCGGGCGCGAGGTCGTGGCGCTCTACACCTGCGGGCCGGCCGGCGGCGGCGGCGTGCGCACCGGGCTCACGCCGCGCCTGAACACCCTGTCATGCCTGCTGCCGCGCGCTGCGGTGCCCGTGGGTTTCTCGATGGTGGAGGGCGCATGACCGCCAAGACGTTTCCCCTCTATCGTGCGGCGCACGGCCGCACCGGCGACAAGGGCGACCGCTCGAACATCAGCGTCGTCGCCTGGCATCCGGCGCTGTGGCCGCTGCTGGTCGAGCAGGTCACGCCCGAGGCGGTGGCGGCGCAGTTCCGCCATCGCGCGCCGAGCGAGGTGCGACGATTCGTGCTGCCGAGGTTTCAGGCCATGAACTTCGTGCTCGACCGGGTGCTCGACGGCGGCGTGAACGACGCGCTCAATCTCGATGCGCACGGCAAATCCCTTTCCTTTCTGCTTCTCGATCTGGACATCGAGGTTCCGGACGATCTGCAGCAGTTCCTCCACGGCCCGTTCGAAGGCTGAGCTTTTCTCAATCACCACCGGAGACAGACGACCATGCACCGATTCCATTCCTTCGCGACGACGCTCGTCGCCGCCGCGGCCGCAACCGCAGCCATTGCCGTCGCGGTCGCGCCTGCGGTCGCCCAGGCGCAGAGCTTCCCCGACAAGGCCATCACCTTCGTCGTGCCCTTCGCCGCCGGTACCGCGACCGACCAGATCGCGCGCGCGATCGGCAACGCCGTCACGGCCGAGACGAAGCAGCCGGTCATCATCGACAACAAGGCCGGTGCCAGCGGCTTCATCGCCTCGCAGAGCGTGGCCAGGGCACCGGCGGACGGCTACACGGTGCTCGTGACGACCAACACCACGCACGCGGCCAACGAGCATCTGTTCAAGAAGCTGCCGTACGACCCGGTCAAGGATTTCGCACCGGTCACGGCGCTGGGCAAGGGCGGCCAGATCATGGTGGTGAGCCCGGCTTTCCCGGCGAAGACGGTGGCCGAATTCGTCGCGCTCGCCAGGAAGCAGCCGGGCAAGTACAGCTTCGGCAGCGGCAGTTCGTCGAGCCGCATGGCGGGAGAACTGCTGCAGCAGATGGCCGACATCAAGCTGCTTCACGTCCCGTACAAGAGCAACACGCTCGCGGTCACCGACCTGCTCGGCGGCCAGATCGACATGATGATCACCGACGCCGCGACCGGGCTGCCGCAGGTGAAGGCGGGCAAGTTGCGCGCGATCGGCGTTTCGGGCGCGACCCGCTCGCCGCTGGCGCCGGAGGTGCCGACGATCTCGGAGGCGGGCGTCAAGGGTTACGAGATCGGGTACTGGTTCGCGGCGTACGCGCCGGCGAAGACGCCTGCGGCCGTCGTCGGCCGCCTGAATGAACTGCTGGTGAAGGCCGCGCGCAGCGAAGCTGCGAAGGCGGCGTTCTACGAGCCGACCGGCACCGAGGTCTTCACGACGACGCCGCAGGAGATGGCGAACTTCCAGGCCGGGGAATCGCAGAAGTGGGGCCGCATCGTGAAGGCGGCGGGCATCGAAGCGGAGTAGGCGCACAAGGACGACGCGCACGTCCGGCGGTAGCATTCCGACCCTCCGGCATCGGATGCCGAAGAAGTGCTCGACACCCCGACTTCAACAAACGAGACCCATCCCCATGCAGATATTCCGCCGTACCTTCGTCGCCCTCGGCGTTTTCGCCTTCTGTTCAGCCGGCAGCGCGCTGGCCGACACGCCCTGGCCGAGCAAGCCGATCCGCTTGGTCGTGCCGTTTTCGGCCGGTGGCGCCAACGACCTGATGGCGCGCGCCGCCGCCGAAGGGGCGTCGAGGGCGCTGGGCCAGCCGATCATCGTCGACAACAAGCCCGGTGCCGGAACCGCACTGGGCGCCGACCAGGTGTCGAAGGCGGCACCGGACGGCTACACGTTCCTGGTGAGCGCGGCCGGCGTGATCTCCAACAGCATGATCAGGAAGAGCATGCCGTACAAGGACGAGGCGCTGGTGCCGGTCGCGATGATCGGCCTCGCGCCTTCGGTGATCGTGGTGCCCGCCGACTCGCCCTACAAGGACCTGAAGGAGTTCGTCGCCGCTTCGAAGAAGTCGGCGAACGGCTTCCACTGGGCGACGGCCGGAACCGGCAGCACGCCGCATTTCGTCGAAGGCATCCTGGAGACCAAATACGGCGCCAAGCTGGATCTGGTGCCCTACAAGAGCGGTTCGGAGTCGATCACCGCCGTGCTCGGCAAGCAGGTCGAGGCGACCTCCGAGGCCAGCATCGTGGTGCTGCCCTACATCAAGAGCGGCAAGCTCAGGGCGCTCGCGGACACCTGGACGCAGCGCATCTCGGCCTACCCGGAACTGTCGACTGCCGCGGAGCAGGGCTTTCCGGAGTTGCGGATCGCGCACTGGGCCGGCATGCACGCACCGGCCGGCACGCCGCCCGCCATCCTCGACAAGATGGCGGCGGCCGTCGATTCGGCGATGAAGACGCCGGCCACCGCCGAACGCCTGAAGGGCATGGGGATCGAGCCGATCGGCGGGACGCGCGCGAGCTTCGTCAAGTTCGTCGACGAGGAGCGCGGGCGACTCGGCGCCGTCGTCAAGGCCACCGGCATGAAGGAAGACTGACGAAGAAAAAATGGGCGCCGCAACGGCGCCCTTTTTCTATTGGAGAAGTCCAGGCGCGCGACTATTCGCGTGCTTCGAAGCGGCGGTTGATCGTCAGCGCCGCCAGGGTCGCCGCACAACCCGACAGCAGATAGACGCTCACGTAGCCGAGGCCGAAGTGCGCCGACAGGCCCAGAGCCGTCAATGGCGCGAACGCCGCGCCGATCAGCCACGCCACGTCGGCGGTCAGCGCCGCGCCGGTATAGCGGTACTTGCCCGTGAAATTGGAAGTGACGGTGCCCGACGCCTGTCCGTACGACAGACCGAGCAGGGTGAATCCGACAAGGATGAAGGCGTTCTGCCCCACGGCGCCACCGTCGAGCAGCGTCGGAGCGAACCCGCTGAACACGGCGATCAGCACCGCCAGCGCGCCGAGCGTGTTGCGGCGGCCCATGCGGTCCGCGATCGCGCCCGAGGCGATCGTGCCGAGTGCCGCGAGACAGGCACCGAGCATCTGCACCACGAGAAACTGCGCCACCGACTGGTCCGAATACAGCGTAATCCAGGACAGCGGAAAGATCGTCACGATGTGGAAGAGCGCGTAGCTCGCCAGCGCGGCGAATGCGCCGATCAGGATGTTGCCGCCCTGCGCCCGGCTGATCTCGACGAAACCGGTCGGCTCGAGCTCGCGCTCGTCGAGCAGCTTCGAGTACGCCGTGGCAGCCACGAGACGCAGGCGCGCGAAGAGCGCCACGACGTTGATCGCGAACGCCACGTAGAACGGATAGCGCCAGCCCCAGGACAGGAAGTCCTCGGTGGTCAGGCTCGACACCAGGAAGGAGAACAGCGCCGCTGCGATGATGAAGCCGAGCGGTGCCCCCAGCTGGCCGAGCATGGCGTACCAGCCGCGACGGCCCTTGGGTGCGTTCAGGGCGAGCAGCGAGGGCAGCCCGTCCCATGAGCCGCCGAGCGCGATGCCCTGCAGCACCCGGAAGATGCCCAGGAGCACGATCGACGCGATCCCGATGCTCGCGTAGCCCGGCAGGAACGCGATCACGGCGGTGGACGTACCGAGCAAGAACAGCGCCGTCGAAAGCTTCGCCTCCCGCCCGTAGCGGCGCTGGATGGCCATCGAGATCGCCGTGCCGAAAGGCCGGGCGAGGAAGGCCAGCGAGAAGATCGCAAAGGAATAGAGGGTGCCCTGCAGACGGTCGACGAACGGGAAGAAGATGCTCGGGAAGACCAGCGCCGAAGCGATGCCATAGACAAAGAAATCGAAATATTCGGAGGCGCGTCCGATAATCACGCCGATGGCGATCTCGCCTGGCTGCACCTGCGGATGCTCGTCGGCTCCGACTGCGTGGCCGAGATCGTTACCGGGTTTCGGGTCGCTGCTGTGCTGACCGATGTTGGACGTGGACGTCGTCATGGGGAGTGCGGAAGTTCCGGGTAAGGTTGCGGCTGAGGGGTGAGCGTCGCACCACTGGCCTTTTTTCGCCATAGGACAAAACGTCCACTGCCAATTTTCACCCATTCACCGTAAATTCGGGTCTTCCCCGCGTTGCATACGCTCACTATTTCTGGCATGCCCCACCTAAAGAACCTCCGCGGTCTGCTCGTGCTCCCGGCGCTCCTGCTCGCTGGCTGCAACACCGTGCTGATGAACCCCTCCGGCGACATCGCCAACCAGCAGGGCCGTCTCATCGTGATCTCCACGGTGCTGATGCTCATCATCATCATCCCGGTGATCGGGCTGACCGTGTATTTCGCCTGGCGCTACCGCCATTCGAGCAAGGAAGCCGAGGCCGAGTACGCGCCCAACTGGGACCACTCGACGCTGCTCGAACTGGCGATCTGGGCGGCACCGCTGCTGATCATCATCGCGCTCGGCGCGGTGACCTGGATCAGCACGCACACGCTCGATCCCTACCGGGCGCTCACGCGGATCGATGCCAAGCGTCCGCTCGCGCCGAACACGCAGCCGATGGTCGTCGAAGTGGTGGCGCTCGACTGGAAGTGGCTGTTCATCTACCCTGAGCAGGGCATCGCGCTCGTCAACGAGATGGCCGCGCCGATCGACCGCCCGATCCAGTTCAAGATCACCTCGACGACGGTGATGAATTCCTTCTTCATCCCCGCGCTGGCCGGACAGATCTACGCGATGCCCGGCATGGAGACCAAGCTCCATGCGGTGATCAACGAGAAGGGCGTGTTCGACGGCTTCTCCGCGAACTACAGCGGCGCAGGTTTTTCGGGCATGCGCTTCAAGTTCCATGGCATGGCACCCGACGATTTCGATCGCTGGGTCGCACGCACCAAGGCGGGCGGCGGGGCGCTCGACCGGCCGACCTTCCTGAACCTCGAGAAACCGAGCGAACGCGTGCCGGTGCAGCGCTTCGCGACGGTCGCTCCCGACCTGTACGACGCCATCCTCAACCGCTGCGTCGATAGCAGCAAGATGTGCATGAAGGACATGATGGCCATCGATGCCAAGGGTGGCCTCGGCCGGCCCGGTGCCTATAACGTCGCCACGAAACCGTGGCGGCCCGACAACAACAACGAATCGTCGACGCGCACCTATGTCGCGGCGATGTGTACTCCACGAGATTGAAAATGCTCGACCGTATCGATTTGACGAAGCTGATCTTCGGCCGCCTGAGCTGGGAAGCCATCCCGCTGCACGAGCCGATCCTGCTGGCCACGTTCGCCGCCGTTGCCCTGGGTGGCCTGGCACTCCTGGCGGCCCTGACCTATTTCAAGGTCTGGGGCACGCTGTGGCGCGACTGGATCACGAGCATCGACCACAAGAAGATCGGCATCATGTACATCATCCTGGGTCTGGTGATGCTGCTGCGCGGCTTCTCCGATGCCATCATGATGCGCGCGCAGCAGGCGATGGCCTTCGGTGCGAATGAGGGCTTCCTGCCGCCGCACCACTACGACCAGGTGTTCACGGCCCACGGCGTGATCATGATTTTCTTCGTCGCGATGCCGCTGGTGACGGGGCTGATGAACTTCGTCGTGCCGCTGCAGATCGGCGCACGCGACGTGGCGTTCCCGTTCCTGAACAACTTCAGCTTCTGGATGACGACCTTCGGCGCCGGCCTGGTCATGGCGTCGCTCTTCGTCGGCGAATTCGCGCGCACCGGCTGGCTCGCCTATCCGCCGCTGTCGGGCATTGCCTTCAGTCCCGACGTCGGGGTCGACTACTACATATGGTCGTTGCAGATCGCGGGGGTCGGGACGCTGCTCTCCGGCATCAACCTGCTCGCGACGATCATCAAGATGCGTGCGCCCGGCATGGGCATGATGAAGATGCCGATCTTCACCTGGACCGCGCTGTGCACCAACGTGCTGATCATCGCCGCGTTCCCGGTGCTGACCGCCGTGCTCGGCATGCTGTCGCTCGACCGTTACGTCGGCACGAACTTCTTCACGAACGATCTCGGGGGCAACTCCATGATGTACGTGAACCTGATCTGGATCTGGGGCCACCCGGAGGTCTACATCCTGATCCTGCCGGCCTTCGGGATCTTCTCGGAAATCGTCTCGACGTTCTCGGGCAAGCGCCTGTTCGGCTACGCGTCGATGGTCTATGCGACCGTCGTGATCACGATCCTGTCGTATCTCGTCTGGCTGCACCATTTCTTCACCATGGGGTCCGGTGCGAGCGTCAATTCGTTCTTCGGCATCACGACGATGATCATCTCGATCCCGACCGGGGCGAAGGTCTTCAACTGGCTGTTCACGATGTACAAGGGCAAGATCCGCTACGAGCTGCCGATGATGTGGACCATCGGGTTCATGATCACGTTCGTGATCGGCGGCATGACGGGCGTCCTGCTGGCCGTTCCGCCGGCCGACTTCGTGCTGCACAACAGTCTCTTCCTGGTGGCGCACTTCCACAACGTGATCATCGGCGGCGTGCTCTTCGGCATGCTGGCCGGCATCACCTACTGGTTCCCGAAGGCCTTCGGCTACAAGCTCGACGAGTTCTGGGGCAAGCTGTCGTTCTGGTTCTGGATCGTCGGCTTCTGGATGGCATTCATGCCGCTCTACGTGCTCGGCCTGATGGGCGTCACGCGCCGCATGAACCATTTCGAGGACATGTCGTTGCAGATCTGGTTCCAGATCGCGGCTTTCGGCGCGTTCCTCATCGCCCTGGGCATTGCCTGCTTCGCGATCCAGCTGGTGGTGAGCTACGTGCGCCGCGAATCGTTGCGTGATACGACGGGCGATCCGTGGAACGGTCGCACGCTGGAGTGGTCGACTTCGTCGCCGCCGCCGGCCTACAACTTCGCCTTCACGCCGCAGGTCCACGACAACGATGCGTGGTCGGACATGAAGGCCCGCAACTACATGCGTCCGCACGAAGGCTTCCAGGCGATCCACATGCCCAAGAACACCTGGGCCGGCTTCGTGATCTCGGCGCTCGCCGGTGCCGCAGCGTTCGGACTGATCTGGCAGATGTGGCTCCTGGCCGGCGGCGCGTTCCTCGCGATGCTGGCGGTCACGATCTTCCATACCTTCAACTACAAGCGCGATTACTACATCCCGGCGGACGACGTCGTCCGGGTCGAAGGTGTCCGCACACGTCTGCTCGCTTCCAATGTCTGAGTCCGCTGTCCTTTCCCATCCCGGCGACGTGCGCGAGCCGGACAATCTCCGGTTCCACGTCGAGGGCGAGCACCATGTAGAGAACGGCACCCTGCTCGGGTTCTGGCTCTACCTGATGAGCGACTGCCTCATCTTCGCGTGCCTGTTCGCGATCTACGGCGTTTTGGGCCGCAGCTATGCGGCGGGGCCTTCGGGCGCCGACCTGTTCGACCTCAAGCTGGTGGCGATCAACACGTCGCTGCTGCTGTTCTCGTCGATCACCTACGGCTTCGCGATGCTCGAGATGCAGCGCAAGCGCCTCAAGCCCACCATGGCCTGGCTCGCGGTGACCGGCCTGCTGGGCGCGGGCTTCATCGGCCTGGAGCTCTACGAATTCGCGCATCTGATCCATGAGGGCGCGGTGCCCCAGCGCAGCGCCTTTCTGTCGGCCTTCTTCGTTCTGGTCGGGACGCACGGTCTGCACGTGTTCTTCGGCCTCATCTGGCTCGTCGTCCTGCTGATGCAACTCGGCCAGCGCGGCCTGGTGACCGAGAACCGGCGTCGTCTCATGTGCCTGTCGATGTTCTGGCACTTCCTGGACGTCGTCTGGATCGGCGTCTTCACCTTTGTCTATCTGATGGGTACGCTGCCAT
>JAKONL010000541.1 GCA_022701965.1 Burkholderiaceae bacterium
CCGGCGACGTGCTCGGTACGATCGAGAGCATGATCTCCTCGATCGACCGCAAGCTCTCCGAGCAGGTCAACCTCGTCATCCATCATCCCGAATACCAGGCGCTGGAGAGCGCATGGCGCGGCCTTCAGTACACGGTGATGAACACCGAGACGTCGACCGACCTGAAGATCAAGGTCATGAATGCGTCGAAGGACGAGCTGTACAAGATGTTCAGCAGCTATCGCGGCGCGGCATGGGACCAGAGCCCGCTGTTTAAGCGGGTGTACGAGGCGGAGTTCGGCCAGCTCGGCGGCCAGCCCTATGGCTGTCTGGTCGGCGACTATTATTTCAGCCACCTGCCGACCGATGTCGCGGTGCTGGAGGGCATGGCCAAGGTGGCGAGCGCGGCGCACGCGCCGTTCGTCTCGGGCACCAGCCACGAACTGTTCGGCATGGACAGCTGGCAGGACCTGGCCAAGCCGCGCGACCTCGCCAAGATCTTCGACACGCCCGAATATGCGGCGTGGCGCTCGCTGCGCGGCAAGGACGATTCGCGCTACATCGCGCTCACCATGCCGCGGGTGCTGGCGCGCCAGCCCTTCGGCGCCAAGGGCGAGCCGGTGGCCGAGTTCGGCTTCGAGGAGGATACCGCGGGCGACCACGACAAATATTCGTGGATGAACGCCGCGCACGCGATGGCGGTGCGGATCAACGCGGCCTACAAGGAATATGGCTGGTGCACGCGCATCCGCGGCGTCCAGTCGGGCGGCACGGTGGAAGGGCTGCCGACCGCGATGTTCCCGACCGACGAGGGCGATACCGCGGTCAAGTGCCCGACCGAGGTCGCGATCAGCGACCGGCGCGAGGGTGAATTGTCGGCGGCCGGGCTGATCGGCCTGATCCACCGCAAGAACACCGACCAGGCGACCTTCATCGGCGGGCAGACGCTGCACCAGCCTAAGGAATATGTCGACAAGGGTGCGACCGCGAACGCCCGCCTGTCGGCGCGGCTGCCGTACCTGTTCACCTCGGCACGCTTCGCGCACTATCTGAAGTGCATGGTGCGCGACTGGGTGGGCAGCACGCCGAGCGCGCCGCAGCTGCAGAACCGGATGGAAAGCTGGGTCATGCAGTATGTCGACCAGATGCCCGGCATGTCGAGCGAAGAGACCAAGGCACGCCAGCCGCTGAAGGCCGCCTCGATCGCGCTGAGCGAGGACGAGGAGAACCCCGGCTACTACCGTGCCAAGTTCGAATTCGTGCCGCATTTCCAGATGGAAGGCATGGACATCAGCCTGAGCATGACCTCGTCGCTGCGCCAGGCGGGCGGCTGAGCCGGAATACCGAGAAGACCGACTGCAACGACGTTAGAAACCTAGAGGAGACACGACATGGCAATGGACATGTTCATCAAGTTCGAAGGCGACATCAAAGGCGAGAGCAAGGCCAAGGGTCATATCGAGGATATCGACGTGCTCGCCTGGTCGTGGGGCATCTCGAACAGCGGCACGATGCACACCGGTGGCGGTGGCGGTGCCGGCAAGTCGAACGTGCAGGACATCTCGTTCACCAAGTACATCGACAAGGGCTCGACCAAGCTGGCGATGGCGGCGCTGAGCGGCGCGCACATCACCAAGGCGACGCTGACCGTGCAGAAGGCGGGTGGCACGGCCGAGAAGTATATCGAGATCGTAATGGAGAACGTCCTCATCACGTCGGTCAGTCTCGGCGGATCGGGCGGCGAGGACCGGCTGACCGAGAACGTCACGCTGAACTTCGAGAAGATGACCTACGACTATTTCACGCAGGACAAGGCCGGCAAGGTCACGACCGCAGGCCTGATCAAGTGGGATGTCGCGGCGAACGCGACCTACTGAGCCACGGTTCGATAGCGAGAAGGTGAACCGGCGTGGATGCTGAACCACTCCTGCGTGCAGGAGACATATCCGGGGCTCGCAAGAGCCTTGCCGAGGCATTGCGCCGTTCGCCGAACGACACCAGGGCCCGCCAGTTCTTTTGGCAGCTGCTGGCGGTGTTCGGCGAGTGGGACAAGGCGGAGCAGCAGCTGCGCACCCTCGCCACCACCGAGCCGAAGGCGATGATGCTGGGCTCGGTCTACAACCAGGCGCTGGCCGCGATGCGGCTGCGTGCCCGTGTGATGACGGGCGAGGTGCGTGCGACCTCGCTCGTCGGCAGCGAACCCTGGGTGGAGGGGCTGCTCGACACGGTGCAGGCGTTCGGCCGGGGGGATGCGGATGCATCCGTCCGGTCGGAGGCCGCGCTGGCGGAGGCGCCGGCGACGTCGGGGGCGATGGACGGCCAGCCGTTCGCATGGATCGCCGATGCCGACCAGCGCTTCGGTCCGATGCTGGAGGCGATCATCGGCGAGCATTACGGCTTCGTGCCGTTCGCCGCGATCAAGCGGTTGAAGGTGTCCGAACCGTCCGACCTGCGCGACACCGTGTGGCTGCCGGTCGAGATCGAGACGCGGGGCGGCCAGGTGTCGATGGCGTTCGTGCCGACGCTGTACCCCGGCACCGAGGCGAGTGGCGACGGCGAGCTGATGCTGGCACGGCGCACCGACTGGACGGCACGGGGCGATGTCGAGGTCGGGACGGGTCAGCGGCTGCTCGCCACCGACGGGCCGGAAGAGGGCATCTTGAGCGTGCGCGACATCCGGCTGGACTGACCGGCGGATGGCGATCACCGCGACCCCTCCCAAGCCGTCCATCCTCGACAAGCTGCTGGGCGGCGCGATCGAGGAAGGCGCGCGGCCGCACCAGCATTTCCCGGTGCCGCGGCTGGCCGGGTTCGGCGAGCGCGAACTGCGGCAGGTGATCCAGCGCGACATCGCGCTGCTGCTGAACGACGTGCAGTTCGAGGCGGCGATCCCGCTCGACGATTATCCCGAAGTCCGCACCTCCGTCCTCAACCAGGGGCTGCCCGAACTCACCGGCCGTTCGCTCGACCGCACGACGATGGCGGCGCGCGGGGTGGAGATCACCGCGGCGCTGCGCGCGTTCGAGCAGCGGCTGCGCCCCGAGACGATCAGGGTCGTCTTCGACAGCAGCCGGATCGAGGCGGAGAACAAGCTGCACTTCTCGATCAGCGGCGAGATCCGCAACGCGCTGGAGGAAAGCTGGGTGCAGTTCCAGTCGACCGTCGACCTTGACGACGGCCGGGTCGAGGTGGCGACATGACCGCGGTCGATCCGCGCCTGCTGCGCCACTACAATGACGAACTCCTCTATCT
>JAKONL010000318.1 GCA_022701965.1 Burkholderiaceae bacterium
TTTGCATTCGGTCCTTTGTTGGGCGGATTCTTCTGGACAGCCGGGGCACGCGAGGTGCGTCGACCGTCTGTCTTTTGGGGTATCGGCTGCGTGTGCCAAGAAGGCTTCCCGTGGCTTCGGCGTGGGAAGCCTGACGGCAGAGGGACACTATATCTAGGGTGTCGGAGGTCGACAAGGCACTACCTGTAGTGTTCGACCGCGATTATGGATGCTGGTCGATGCGCATCGTGAAACGTGCCGCCAGACGCCGCGTCGGCGCTAGGCGCCTTTGCTGAAAGCCAAGCCGGCAGTGCGTTTCCGCCGGTTTTGCGGCCACGAGCCGCATGCCTTCTGAGTTCCGGATGTCGAGGCGACGAGCAAAAAAATCAGGAACTTTCGTTGTCGCGTAACACTGTCATGTCACACGACCCGACCTGACTAGTAAAAAGGTTCCAATCGAAGCCTGGTCCGGGATCGATCTTCCGCCCCGGTGCAATGTCCGAATGGCCGGCGATGTCGCGAACCGGGTAGCGGCGCGCGATCGACGCGCACAGGCGGGCGAGCGTCGCGTACTGCGCGGTCTCGAACGTGTCGCCTTCGAGGCCTTCGAGCTCGATGCCGATCGAGAAGTCGTTGCAGTTGGGTCGGCCGCGCCAGGACGACGCGCCGGCGTGCCAGGCGCGCTGGTCGCAGCTCACGAACTGCCACAGCGCGCCGCAGCGGCGCACGTAGAAATGCGCCGACACCTCGATCCCGCGGATCTGCCGGAAATAGGGATGCGCTTCCCAGTCGAGCCGGTTGGTGAAGAGCTGCTGCACCTCGTCGCCGCCGTACACGCCCGGCGGCAGGCTGATCGAGTGGACGACGATCAGTTCGATCTGCGCATCGAGCGGCCGCGGACCGAAATTGGGCGAAGGCAGCCGTATCGCCGCCTCGTGCCAGCCGTCCTGCCAGCCGTCGTGCCGGTCGATCTCACTCATCGACGAAGCCCGCAGGTGCATCGTCGGCATTGGGCATGGCGATGCCCAGGCGCGCGATGCGGTAGCGGATCTGCCGCAGGCTCAGCCCGAGCCGCGCGGCTGCGGCGGTGCGGTTGAAGCCGCTCTCGCGCAGCGCCCGTACCAGGATATCGCGCTCCTGCTGGTCGAGATAGAACTGCAGGTCCGACGGCACCGCCGAAGCGGGCGGGTCGGCGGCGGCCGGCGCGGCCACCGGCACCGGCATGGGCACCGGCACGTCCGCGGGCGGCATGTTGCCTGGATCGCTGCCCGTGAAGTCCAGGTGCAGCTCGTCGCCGTCGCTGAGCGCCACTGCGCGATGCAGGAGGTTTTCCAGTTCGCGCACGTTGCCGTGCAGCGGCTGGCGTGCGAGCCGCTCGACGACGTCGGCGGAGAGCACCGGCACCGGCATGCCCGCGTCGCGGGCGATGCGCGCGAGCAGCGCCGCGCACAGCATCGGCAGGTCCGCGCGGCGTTCGCGCAGTGCCGGCACCGCGATCTCGATCACGTTGAGCCGGTAGAACAGGTCCTGGCGGAAGCGGTTGGCCTGCACTTCCGCCTGCAGGTCCTTGTGCGTGGCGCTCACGATGCGCACGTCGACCGCGTCCTCCTGCGTCGAGCCGATCGGTCGCACGCTGCGCTCCTGGATCGCGCGCAGCAGCTTGGACTGCATCGCCAGCGGCAGATCGCCGATCTCGTCGAGGAACAGCGTGCCGCCGCGCGCGGCCTGGAAATAGCCGTCGCGGTCGGCGGTGGAGCCGGTGTAGGAGCCCTTGCGCGCGCCGAAGAACTCGGCTTCGAGCAGGTTCTCGGGAATCGCGCCGCAGTTCACGGCCACGAAGGGGCCGTCGCCGCGCTGGCTGCAGGCGTGCACGGCGCGCGCCACCAGTTCCTTGCCGGTGCCGGATTCGCCGCGCACCAGCACCGGCGCCATGCCGCGCGCCACCTTCGCGATGCGCGACTTCACGCGCCGCATGGCCTCCGAATCGCCGACGAGACGCTCGAGCGCATCGCTACCGGCGCCGTCGGGCGCCGCCGGGGCGACGGGCACGGCGGTCCTGTCGTTCGTCTCGACGGCGGGCTTCGCGGCCTTGAAGCCGTCCGGCGGCGCCAGCACGGCGGCGGCGACCACGGCGCGGAACTGCTTCAGATCGACCGGCTTGGTCAGGTAGTCGAACGCGCCGGCCTTGAGCGACTCGACCGCGTTCTCGGCCGAACCGTAGGCGGTCATCACGACACAGCGCTCGCTGCGCTGGTCGCGCTGGATGCGCTGGACGATCTCCATGCCCAGGCCGTCGGGCAGCCGCATGTCGGTGATCACGGCATCGAAGCGCCCGGCGTCGAGGAGCTGCTGCGCGTCGGCCACCGTGCCGGCGGCATCCACGCGGTAGCCCTCGCGCAACAGGGTGAGTTCATAGAGCGTGCGCAGATCGGGCTCGTCGTCGACGACCAGGATCTGCACGGCTTTCGGAATCAGGGCGGCGGGAATGCTCACGCGCCTATTGTGTCAGCGGCACCCTGGCGCCGGGCTGCCGGAGCGAAGACGATGGAGAACGCATTGCCCTCGGCGCCGACACCCGACAACGAGCGCCGTTCGTAGCCGATGGTGGCGCCGTGGCGCTCGCAGAGTTCGCGGCACAGGAACAGGCCGAGCCCGCTCGAGCGGCTCTCCGAGGAGAAGAAGGGTTCGAACAGGTGGCGCTGCACCGCCGGCTCCAGCGCGGCGCCGTCGCTCCAGACCTGCAGGCCGACGCGCCCGCGCGGGTCCACGCGCGTCGCCAGCTGGATCGAGCCTTCGCGCTGGCCCGCGTAGCGCGCGGCGTTGTCGAGCAGGTTGACCAGGATGCGGCGCAGGTGCTCGGGGTCGAAACGCACGACGCATCCGGGCGCCTCCAGGCCCAGCAGCACGCCGTGGCCCTGGGTCTGCCGCACCCATTCCTCGGCCAGCGCGCGCACGGTGGGGTCCAGCGGCATCTGTTCGCCCAGCGGCAGCACGTGTTGCTGGCGCGCACGCGCGACGTCGAGCACGTCGTCGACGATGCGCGCGAGCCGCTGGGCGTTCTGCTCGACCATCGCGATCAGCCGGCGCTGCGAGGGATCGACCAGATCCTCGCTGAGCAATGCGCTCGCCTGCGTGATGGCGGCCAGCGGATTGCGGATCTCGTGCGCCACGGCGGCCGACATCCGGCCCATGGCGGCCAGTTTCTCGGTCCGGATGCGCGCCTCGAGCTCGCGCAGGTCCTGCAGGAACATCACGCACAGGCTGTTGCCCGACAGGTCGCTGACGGGCGTCAGGCGCGTGCGCACCC
>JAKONL010000336.1 GCA_022701965.1 Burkholderiaceae bacterium
CTCCACCGCGACGCTGCGCATCCCTTGCGCCGCCGAGCTGGCCGCACGGTCCCCGCGCCCCTGACCTCCCGCATGGCGATACCCAAGACCCTCAGGCTGATCCTGCTGTCCCTCCGCGACCTGATCGCCTCGGCGGGACCGGTGGTGTTCCTCATCGCCGCGCTTCTGGTCGCGGCCTACTGGTGGCTCGATCCGCAACCGCCCAGGCAGGTCTCGATGGCGACCGGCCCGGCGGGCAGCGCCTATGCCGAATTCGGCAAGCGCTACGCGCAGGCGATGGCCCCGAACGGCATCGAGGTCGTGCTCGTGCCGACCGCGGGGTCGTCGGAGAACCTGCAGCTGCTGCGCGAGGGCCGCGTCGACGTCGGTTTCGTGCGCGGCGGCAGCGCCGACGTGGTGGCCGACGGCGAGGCCGGCCTGAGCTCGCTCGGCAGCCTGTTCTACGAACCGCTGTGGGTCTTCTACCGCACCGAGTCGGCGCGCCGAATCGACCGCCGGACCGCGACGATCGCCTCGCTCGCCCAGCTGCGCGACCTGCGCGTCAACGTCGACCAGGCCGGCAGCGGCGTCCCCGAGATCGTGGAGCGGATGTTCCGGGCCAACCATCTCGACCCCGCCGCGATGCAGCTGTCGAACCTGGAGCAGACGCCCGCGGCCGAGGCGCTGCAGGCCGGCCTGCTCGACGCCATGGTGCTGGCTTCAGCGCCGCAGGCCCCGCTCGTCCAGCATCTGCTGCGCTCGAACGACGTCAGGCTGATGGAGTTCGGCCAGAGCGACGCCTACGCGCGCCGCTTCGCCTTCCTGTCGGCCGTGACCCTGCCGCGCGGCGTCGTCGATCTGGCGCGCGACCTGCCGCCGCAGGACGTCTCGATGCTGGCGGCGACGACCTCGCTGCTCGCGCGCGAGCAGACCCATCCCGCTCTGCGACAATTGCTCGCCCAGAGCGCCCAGACGATCCACGGCTCCGCCGGCTGGTTCAACCGGGCACGCGACTTCCCCAACACCCGCACGAGCGAACTGCCGGTCAGCCCCGAAGGCGATCGCGCCATCAACGGCACGCCGCCGTTCTGGCAACGCTACCTGCCGTTCTGGGCCAGCAATCTGGTCGAGCGGATGTGGCTGGTGCTCGGCGGCCTGCTGGTGCTGATGCTTCCGCTCAGCCGCATCGTGCCGCCGCTCTATCAGTTCCGCGTGCGTTCGCGCGTGTTCCGCTGGTATGCGCGGCTGCGCGACGTGGAAGCGAAACTGGATTCGGGCGACGGGCAGCGCGCGGCGCTGCTGAAGGAACTCGACGACCTCGACCGTCTGGTGAACAAGGTGGCGGTGCCGCTGTCGTATGCCGACGAACTCTATGCCCTGCGCAACAACATCGAGACGGTGCGCCGCCGTGCTCAAGGAATGCCTTCATGAATTTCGCCATCGCGTCGACGCCGGATGAACGGCGACGAACGTTTCACGCCCTCGATGCCGCGCGCGGTGTCGCCGCCTTGCTCGTGGTGCTGCACCATCTGCCGGCGGACTTTCGCGGGACGTTCGTCGGCAGCGGCTCCCTGGCGGTCGATTTCTTCTTCGGCCTGAGCGGCTTCGTGCTGGCCCATGCCTACCTCAGCCGGCTCGTCGACGGCCGGCTGGGCGTGCGGGACTTCATGGTCGCCCGGCTGGTGCGCCTCTACCCGCTCTACCTGATATCGCTGCTCTCGATCCTGGTGCTGTGCGCGGCCCTGTATGTCGCCGGCATTCCGCCGCCGTGGTCCGCCTTCGCCATGGCCGGAAAGCTGCCGTTCGCCTTCCTGATGCTGCCCTCGCCGACGCTCGACTGGCAGGCCTACCTCTACCCGTTCAACATCGCCGCCTGGTCGATCTTCATGGAGCTGCTCGTCAACCTCGTGTTCGCGCTGGTCTGCCGACCCGTCAGCCGCCCGGGGTTCCGATGGATGCTGATCGGGGTCTCCGGCCTGCTGCTCTTCGTGCAGCTCATGGTGCAGGACGTGCTGGGCGGCGCGTCGTGGAACCTGCTGGCCGCGGGCCTGCCGCGCGTGTGCTTCTCGTTCTTCCTGGGCATCCAGATCCACGAATGGCTCAGGCATCGCCGCACCGCCGCCCCGATCCACAGCGGGTGGGGACTGGCCGCGCTGGGCGTGCTGGTCGCGATCCTCGGCGCGCCGGACGAACTCTGGCTCAAGCTCGTCGCGATCTTCGCGGTCTTCCCGGTGCTGATGCTGGTGCTGGGCGCCAGCGACGTGCCGCGCGGACTCGCGGGCGCCGCGCTGCGCAAGCTGGGCGTGCTTTCCTATGCGATCTACATGATGCACGGCCCGGTGCTGTTCGCCTGGCTCATGCTCTACCTGACGCCGGAAGCCCGGGCGACGATATCGGGCCTCGTCGCCCTGCCTTTTCTCGCCTCCGTGCTGCTCGCGAGCTGGGCGACCGACCGGTGGCTCGACGCGCCGGTCCGGGCCCGGATCACGCAGTACCTGCGCGATCGCAAGACGCGCCTGCTCTACGCCTGAGGACGGGCGCGAGCCCTACTTCAGCGCCTTGTAGCGCATCCGCTTGGGCTTGGCGCCCTCCTCGCCCAGGCGCTTCTTCTTGTCGGCCTCGTACTCCTGGTA
>JAKONL010000352.1 GCA_022701965.1 Burkholderiaceae bacterium
AGCGCGGCGCCATCGTGGTGGACGACGAGTGCAGGACCAACCTGCCCAACGTCTGGGCGGTGGGCGACGTGGTGCGCGGTCCGATGCTCGCGCACAAGGCGGAGGAAGAGGGCGTGGCGGTGGCCGAGCGCATCGCCGGCCAGCACGGGCACGTCAACTTCAACACCATTCCCTGGGTCATCTACACCCATCCGGAGATCGCCTGGGTCGGCCAGACCGAGCAGCAGCTCAAGGCCAGCGGCCGTGCCTACAAGGCCGGCACCTTCCCGTTCCTCGCCAACGGCCGCGCCCGCGCGCTGGGCGACACGACCGGCATGGTCAAGTTCCTCGCCGATGCTGCCACGGACGAGATCCTGGGCGTTCACATGGTCGGCCCGCAGGTCAGCGAGCTGATTTCCGAGGCCGTGGTGGCGATGGAGTTCAAGGCCAGCGCCGAGGACATCGCCCGCATCTGCCACGCGCATCCGTCGCTCTCCGAGGCGACCAAGGAAGCGGCGCTGGCGGTCGACAAGCGCACGCTGAACTTCTGACCCTCCCTTGAGCGTCCAGCAAGCCTACGAGGCGGAACTCGTCGCGCGCGGCTTCCGGAGCGACCCCGCGCAACTGCGCGCGGTGGCCGCCCTGGAACGCTGCGCCAGCGAGTGGGCGGCCTACAAGACGCAGCGCTCCAACGCGCTGAAGAAGCTCATCAACCGCCCGCAGGTGCCGCGTGGCGTCTACATGTACGGCGGCGTGGGCCGCGGCAAGAGCTTCCTCATGGACTGCTTCTTCAACGCGGTCCCGATCCGGCGCAAGACGCGCCTGCACTTCCACGAGTTCATGCGCGAGGTGCATCGCGAACTCGCCGAGCTGCAGGGCATCGTCAATCCGCTCGACGAACTCGGGCGGCGCATGTCCAAGCGCTTCAAGCTGATCTGCTTCGACGAGTTCCACGTCGCCGACATCACCGACGCGATGATCCTGCACCGCCTGCTGGCGGCGCTGTTCGACAATGGCGTGGGTTTCGTCACGACGTCGAACTTCAAGCCCGACGACCTCTATCCCGACGGCCTGCACCGCGACCGCATCCTGCCGGCCATCGCGCTCCTGAACGAGAAGCTGGAGGTGCTGAGCGTCGACAACGGCACCGACTACCGGCGCCGCACGCTCGAGCAGCTGCGCATGTACCTGACTCCCAACGGTCCCGAGGCCGATGCGGAGATGGCGGCGGCCTTCGACAAGCTCGCCGAGACGGCCGACGAGGAGCCGGTGCTGCACATCGAGCAGCGCGAGATCCCGGCGCGGCGCAAGGCCGGTGGCGTGGTGTGGTTCGACTTCCGCACGCTGTGCGGCGGCCCGCGCTCCCAGAACGACTACCTCGAGATCGCGACGCAGTTCCACACCGTGCTGCTGTCCGACGTGCCGGAGATGTCGGCCAACCGGGCTTCGGAGGCGCGTCGCTTCACCTGGCTGGTCGATGTGTTCTACGACCGTCGCGTCAAGCTCGTGATGTCGGCCCAGGTGCCGCCGGAGGCGTTGTACACGCAAGGCCAACTGGCCCACGAGTTTCCGCGCACGGTGTCCCGGCTCAACGAGATGCAGTCGGCCGAGTTCCTGGCGCTGGAACGCCGCACCGTCGACACCCGCCTCACCTGATGAAGTCCCTGCACCAGATCCTGCCCCTCGTCGCGTTGCTGGCCGCCGTGTCGGCGGGGGCCCAGACGCTCGCGACCACCGGCACGCTCGACCTCAAGGCCGAGCGCGACCGGCTGTCGACCGAGCGCGCGGCGCTGGACCGCCGGGTGAAGGCGGAGCAGGTCGCGTGCTATCAGCGTTTCGCCGTCGAGGATTGTCTGCGGGACAGCCGTCAGCGTCGTCGCATCGAGGACGACCACCTCCGGCGCCAGGAGGCCGCCATCAGCGACATCGAGCGCAAACAGCGTGGCGCAGCGCAGCTCGACCGCCTGGAACAGAAGGAGGCCCCGCGTTCCCAGGCCGAGCGCGATCAGGCCCTGCAGTCGCAGCAGGATCGCGAGCAGCGCGCGGCCGACCACGTGCAGCAGCGTGACGAGGCGGCGGCCAAGGCCCAGTCCAACCGCGAGGCGCTGGAGCGGCGCCAGGCCGCCAACGCCCGCGAGCAGGAGAGAGCGGCCCGTCTGCGCGAGGATGCTCCCGAACGCCGTGCCACCTACGAGCGCCGCATCGAGGAAGCGGCGCGGCGCAAGGCGGAACGCGAGCGGCGCAATGCCGAGCGCACCAAGAACGCGGCGCCGCTGTCGGCTCCGACGCCCTGAGCCGAGGGAAGGCGCCCGGACTCCCGGGCGCGCGATGGCGTGGAACGTCTCAGGAGCGCGCGGCGCCGGGCGGCTCGACCAGGGCCTCGACCTTCAACACGGCCATCGAGATGTTGTCGCCCGCACCGCGCGAACGCTCCCGGGCCTCGTTCATCAGCAGTTCGATCGCCACGCGCGGCGGGTGCTGCGCCAGCACCGACCCCATCTCCTGCGTCTCGAAGTAGGGCCACAGGCCGTCGCTGCAGGCCATCAGCACGTCGCCCGGCTGCAGGGGATCGCTGGTGTCGATCGCCATGGGCGGCGGGGTGGCGGTCATCCCCAGGCAACCCATCAGGATGTTGCTCTGTGGATGCGAGGATGCTTCCGCCTCGGTGATCTCGCCACGGTCGAGCAGCAACTGCACATAGGAGTGGTCGCGCGTGCGCTTGCGCAGTCGGCCCTGGCGGAAGTGGTAGATGCGCGAATCGCCGGCATGGACCCAGGTGCCTTCGCCGCGCGGGGTCACCAGGAAGGCGGCGAGCGTGCTGTGCGGCTCCTGCTCGCTGGAGAGCGCCGTGAGCTTGATGACCATGTGCGCTTCCTCGAGCAGCTGCCGCAGCAGGTCCGAAGGTTCGTCCTGGCCGGGCCGGTAGCGTGTGAAGAGCTGGCGCGCGGTCATCAGGACCTGGTCGGACGCCTTGCGTCCACCACTGCGACCGCCCATGCCGTCGGCCACCACCGCGAGGATGAAGCCGGAGGCGCGTGGGTGGTCGAGGACCAGGACCTGGTCCTGCTGATACGGACGATCACCTTTGTGAAGGCCGGTGGCGGCAGCGAATCTAAAGCCTCGTGTCATGACGCGAAGGCGCCGAAGCGCTGGGTCGGAGAAGAATCGGAGAGTCGATGGGAAGGCCGTATTATCGAGCGAGGACGGCACGCCCCGAGCGACTGAAACGGCCGTGATCAAGGGTCGAATCCCTGCCTCGACGACGTGCGACCGGACCCGGTCCACCATTCCCATCCTTCGCTGCGGCCCATCCTTCAGGGTCGCGGCACGACCATCGCGCCTCTTGGAATTCCAGACCCCTCCGTCCCCGCGTCCGGCCGAGTCCGGCGACGACCCGTTGTCCTCGCAGGTGCTGCGGGCTTTCGAGCCCGGCGGCGTCCTGTCGCGCGCGGCCGATCGGTTCCGCGAACGCGACGGCCAGACTCAGATGGCGCTGGCCGTGGCACGCACCATCGAGACCGGTGGCGTGCTGGTGGTCGAGGCCGGCACCGGTGTCGGCAAGACCTTCTCCTATCTCGTGCCGGCGCTCCTGAGCGGCGAGCGCGTGCTGCTGTCGACCGCCACCAAGACCTTGCAGGACCAGCTCTTCGGCCGCGACCTGCCCCGCTTGGTCGAGGCGCTGGGCCTGCCGATGCGCACCGCGCTGCTCAAGGGTCGCGCGAGCTATCTCTGCCTGCACCGGCTCGATCTGGCGCGCCACGACGCCTCGCTGCCCGAGCGCGGCGGCGTGCGGGTGCTGGCCAAGGTCGAGCAATGGGCCCAGGCCACGCGCACCGGAGACCTGGCCGAACTGCCCGGGCTCGACGAGCGCTCGCCGCTCATTCCCCTGATCACCTCCACGCGCGAGAACTGCCTGGGTCAGCAGTGCCCGCAGTTCAAACCCTGCCACGTCAATCTCGCGCGCCGCGAGGCCCTGGCAGCCGACGTGGTCGTGATCAACCATCACCTGTTCTTCGCCGATCTGGCCGTGCGCGAGTCCGGCATGGCCGAGTTGCTGCCGAGCGTACGGGTGGTGGTGTTCGACGAAGCCCACCAGCTCAACGAGACCGGCGTGCAGTTCCTCGGCACCCAGCTGGGAACCGGCCAGACCCTCGATTTCGCGC
>JAKONL010000355.1 GCA_022701965.1 Burkholderiaceae bacterium
GTGTCGGCGGCCTGCACGCCGGTGGCGGCGGACGCCGCCAGCGCGATGGCGATCGGGAGAACGGAGAGTTTCATGCGAACCTTTCTGGCGGGATGGAGAAGATGGTTGAAGGGACCGGACTCAGTGCTTGTGATCGCCGTGCATGCCGGGCATTGCCGGCATCGCGGCACCGGGCGCCGCGGCCCCGCCGAGCGGCCGCACGGTCGCCTCGACCTGCTGCGTCTCGCGCTTGCCGTTGCGATCCTCGAAGACCAGCGTCAGTGGCACCTTGTCGCCGACCTTCACCTGCTGGGCCAGGTCCATCAGCATGACGTGCTGCCCGCTCGGCTTGAGCTCGATCGTCTTGCCGGCCGGCAGCGCAATGCCGCCATCGAGCTTGCGCATCCGCATCACGCCGTCGCTCATCGCCATCTCGTGCAGTTCGGCGACCGGCGTCAGCGTGGTGGTCACCGAGACCAGACGCGAATCGGTGCCGGCGCTGGCCTGGAAATAGGCGGTCGTCGACTTCTGCTGCGGCACGGTGGCGCGCACCCAGGCGTCCTTGACCGTGACCTGCGCCTGCGCGCCGAGCGAGGCGCATGCGGCGAATGCCAGCGCGGTGGATCGAAAGGCACTGAAGGCACGAAAGGAGGCGAAATTCATTCTGGGTTCCTGATGCAGTCGTTGAAAGCGTCGGTCGGTCATGACGTCACCGCCCGACCGCGCCGCGCGAGATGTCCATCACCATCCGCGTCACCAGGTAGAGACGCGGCTCGATCGAGTCGATCAGCACGTACTCGGCATCGGCCGAATGCGCGCCGTAGCCCTGCAGGCCGAAGCGCTCGACCACGCCAGCCTGGGTCGAGAGACCGGCGAAGGCGGCATCGGTGCCGCCGCCCGCGACCTTATCGTCGGCCGCGAGCTTGCGGTCGAGTTCGGCATAGATGCCCTGCGCGTGCCTGGCGAGCGCCATCGACGCCGCGCTCGATTCGAGCGGCGGACGGCGGCGCTCGAACTTCACCTCGACCTTGGCCTCGGGGATCAGCTGCTTCTTCGATCGCTCGCCGATCTCGCGCTCGATGCGGTCGTAGTCGGCGACCTTGGTCACGCGCACGTCCGCACCGGCCGTCGCGGTCGCCGGGATCACGTTGCGGTTGGTGCCGGCCTGCGCGACCGTCCAGTTCATCTTCAGGCCGGTGGACGGGTCCGACAGGTCGCGCATCTGCAGCACCTGGTGCGCCATCTCGTAGAACGCGTTGACGCCCTTCTCCGGTGCCGATCCGGCATGCGATGCCTTGCCCTGCACCTTGAGCGAGACCGAGCCGATGCCGGCCGTCGCGAGCGAGAGCTTGTCCTCGGTCACGTAGGAGCCCTCGTGCGAGAGCACGGCATCCTGCTGGCTGCCGATCCGCGTGATCAGCGCGCGCGAGCCGGGCGAGCTGATCTCCTCGTCGGCGTTGATCAGCACCGTGAGCGTGCCGTACTCCTTGAAGTCGAGCTGCTTCAGCACGGCCAGCGAATGCAGGATGACCGCGATGCCCTGCTTGTCGTCGGCAATGCCCAGGCCGTAGGCCTTGTCGCCGTCGATCCGGAACGGCTGCCTGGCGAGCATGCCGGTCTGGTAGACCGTGTCCATGTGCGCGATCAGAAGGATGTTCTTGGTGCCGGTGCCCTTGAAGGTCGCCTTGACGACCTTGCCGATCTTCTCCGGCGTGTCCTCCATGCGGTAGACCTCGGGCGATGCCGGGCTGCCGGGCTCGATCAGCTCGACCTGGCCGCCGAGCGCGCGGAGCTTTTCGGCGATCAGGTTGGCGATCTTCTCGAGGCCCGGCAGATCGCGGCTGCCGGATTCGATGCCCACCAGCTGCGACAGCGAATCGAGCAGCGGCTGCTTTTCCTTCGCGGCGAGTGCGGCGATGCGGGCGTCGGGAGCGGCCATGGCCGCAGGTACGCCTGCGCAGGCGGCGACGGCGAGAACCGCGGCGGCGGCGAGTCGGTGGAGGGAATGCACGGTCATTGTCCTGGAAGTTCTTGATGGCTCGACTGCGAATGAAAGGGAAACGGGCCGCGGCGCTCAGTGCGCCTGGTCCCAGTTCGGTCCGATGCCGAGCTCGGCGAGCAGCGGCACCTTGAGGTCGGCGACACCGGCCATGAGGCGCGGAATCTCGGTGCGCACCCAGTCGATCTCGGCCTCGGGCACCTCGAACACCAGTTCGTCGTGCACCTGCATGATCATCTTCGTGGCGCGCTTCTCCTCGTCGAGCACGTTCTGTACCTTGACCATGCTCAGCTTGATCAGGTCGGCCGCCGTGCCCTGCATCGGCGCGTTGATCGCCGCACGCTCGGCACCGCCGCGGCGCGGGCCGTTGGGCGAATTGATCTCCGGCAGGTAGAGCCGGCGGCCGAACACCGTCTCGACATAGCCCATCTCCTTCGCGCTCTGGCGCGTCTCGTCCATGTAGCGCTTCACGCCCGGATAGCGCGCGAAGTAGCGGTCGATGTAGGACGCGGCGGCCTTGGTCTCGATGCCGAGGTTCTTGGCCAGCCCGAAAC
This sequence comes from Burkholderiaceae bacterium, assembly GCA_022701965.1. The sequence goes on from JAKONL010000355.1 coordinate 2,533, forward strand.
TGCTCATGCCGTAGATCAGCCCGAAATTGATGACCTTCGCGTAGCGGCGCTGCTCGCTCGACACCTGGTCGACCGCCGTGCCGAACACCTCCGACGCCGTCGCGCGATGCACGTCGATGCCTTCGGTGAAGGCACGCAGCAGCGAGGCGTCGCCGCTGATGTGCGCCATGATCCGGAGCTCGATCTGGGAATAGTCGGCGCTGGCGATCACGCTGCCCGCGGGGGCGACGAAGGCCTCGCGCACGCGCCGGCCCTCCGGCGTCTTGACCGGGATGTTCTGCAGGTTGGGGTCGTTGCTGCTCAGGCGTCCGGTCACGGCCACCGCCTGCGCATAGTGCGTATGCACCCGCCCGGTGCGCGGATTGGCGAGCTGGCCGAGCTTGTCGGTGTAGGTGCCCTTGAGCTTCGACAGCCCCCGGTGCTCGAGGATCTTGGCCGGCAGCGGAAAGTCGTCGGCCAGCTTCTCCAGCACCTCCTCGTCGGTGCTCGGCGCGCCGCTGGGCGTCTTCTTGACGATGGGCAGGCCGAGCTTGGTGAAGAAGATCTCGCCGATCTGCTTGGGGCTGCCGAGGTTGAACGGCTGGCCGGCCAGCTCGTAGGCCTCCGTCTCCAGCTCCATGATCCGCGTGCCGAGCGCATGGCTCTGCGCGGCGAGCGTCGGCGCGTCGATCAGCACGCCGTTGCGCTCGATGCGGAACAGCGCCTCGCTGCTCTCCATCTCCAGCCGGTAGATGAAGCCGAGCTTCTCGTCGGCCTCGATCTGCGGCCAGAGCTTCAGGTGGACGTCGAGCGTCTGGTCGCTGTCCTCGCACGAATACTCGGCGGCCTTGTCGATCGCGACCTGGCTGAACGAGATCTGCTTCGCGCCCTTGCCGCACAGGTCCTCGTAGTCGATGCCGCTGCGTCCCAGGTGCCGTTCGGCCAGGCTGGCCAGGCCGTGCGGCTTGTGGACTTCGAGCACGTAGCTCTGCAGCATCGTGTCGTGCGCATAGCCCTGCACGTCGACGCCGTGGTTGGCGAGCACGTGGCGGTCGTACTTGACATGCTGGCCGAGCTTCTTGCGTGCGCCGTTCTCGAACCAGGGCTTCAGGCGCGCGAGGACCTCCTCGCGCGGCAACTGCGCCGGGGCGTCGGGATAGTCGTGCGCGAGCGGAATGTAGGCGGCCGCGCCCGCCTCCACGCTGAAGCTCAGGCCGACGATCTCGGCGCGCATCTCGTCGAGCGAGGTGGTCTCGGTATCGACCGCGACGAGATCGGCGGCCTCGATCTTCGCCAACCAGGCGTCGAAGGCCTCCCAGGTCATGACGGTGTCGTAGGCGAGGTTCGAGACCTTCTCCGCCGCCTCGGCGCCCGGCTCGTCGAACAGGCCGCCGCTCGCCACCGGGCCCTTTTTCTTCCGGTTCTCCTCCAGCAGTTCCGGCGGAACGGCGTGCGCCTCCAGCGTCCGGGCCAGGCTCTTGAAGCCGTACTGCTCGTAGAACGCCTTGAGCGCGTCGACCTGCTGCGGCCCGATGGCGATGCCGTCGAGCGACGGCAGGCCCTGGACGTGCTCCCCCAGATCGCAGTCGGTGCGGATCGTCACCAGCCGGCGGCCCTGCGGCAGCCAGTCGACGGCCTTTCGCAGGTTCTCGCCCGCCTGGCCCTTGATCTCGGCGGCGTGCTCCATCAGGGCGTCGAGCGAGCCGTACTGCAGCAGCCATTTCGCAGCCGTCTTGGGGCCGACCTTGTCGACGCCGGGCACGTTGTCGACCGAGTCGCCGACCAGCGTCTGGTAGTCGACCATCAGCGTCGGCGGCACGCCGAATTCGGCGGTGACGCCGGCCACGTCGCGCTTCTTCCCGTTCATCGTGTCGATGATGGTGATGTGCTCGTCGACCAGCTGGCTCATGTCCTTGTCGCCGCTGGAGACGATGACCTCGATGCCCTGCAGCGCGGCGGTCTTCGCCAGCGTGCCGATCACGTCGT
>JAKONL010000363.1 GCA_022701965.1 Burkholderiaceae bacterium
CCGACGTCGTGGCCGCGTCGAAGAAGAGCCCCGGCAAGATCACGCTGGGCTATTCGGGCAACGGCACCGTGGCCCACCTGTCGAGCGAGATCGCGCAAAAGTCCGCCGGCATCAAGCTGCAGCACGTGCCGTACAAGGGCGCGTCCCAGGCGCTGACCGACCTGGTCAGCGGACAGATCGATCTCTACGCCTCGTCGATGCCCACGCTCATCGGCCAGATCCGCAACAAGAAGATCCGCGCGCTGGCCGTGACCTCCACGAAGCGCTCGGAGCAACTCCCCGACACGCCGACGCTGATCGAGTCGGGCTACAGGAATTCCGACGCCGTCTCCTGGTTCGGCATCCTGGCGCCGGCCGGCACGCCCGCGGACGTCGTCAGGACGCTCAACGTCGAGATCAACAAGGTGCTGCAGAACCCGGATTCGGCATCCAAGCTCAAGGCCGAGGGCGGCGAGGTGATGGGCGGTACGCCGGAAGCCTTCGCCGCGCTGCTCAAGTCCGACATCCCGCGCTGGGGACGGATCGTCAAGGAGTCGGGCGCGACCATCGACTGAAGCTTTTCTCCATCCCGCAGTTTTTCCACAGGACCCTCCCATGAGCCCACTCCCCGAAATCATCCGCGACATCGAACGCGTCGCTCCCGAAGTCGTCGCCAGGGCGAAGACCTTTCAGGCCGCCATCCTGGCCGACGTGGCCGGCCGCCGCGGCACCATGCACGCGCGCATCGCCCCGGTCGCCGACCGGATGATCGTCGCCGGTCCCGCCTTCACCGTCGAGGTGCGTCCGGGCGACAACCTGATGATCCACGCCGCCATCGCACTGGCGCAGCCGGGCGACGTGCTGGTGATCGACGGCAAGGGCGACCAGACCGCCGCGCTGATGGGCACGCTGATGCTCAGCGCCTGCAAGAAGCGCGGCCTGGCCGGCGTGATCGTCGACGGCGCGATCCGCGACAAGCTGGAGATCCTCGATCTCGACTTCCCGGTCTTCAGCGCCGGCTTCAACCCGGCCGGGCCGACCAAGTTCGTGCCCGGGCGCATCAACCACCCGATCGGCGCCGGCGGCATCACCGTGAACCCGGGCGACCTGGTCGTGGGCGATGCCGACGGCGTGACCGTGATCGAGCGCGAGAAGGCGCCGGCCCTGATGGACCTGGCCGTGAAGAAGGTGGCCGACGAGGCCGCCCGCCTGGAGGCCATCGGCCGCGGCGATACCGCCAGCAAGTGGCTGCCCGCGGCGCTGCGAGCGGCCGGCGTGCTCAAGGAAGGCGAGTCGCTGTGAGCGCGCTGCCCGTCTCCCCCACCGCCGCCGCGCGGAAACCGGTGGTGCTCGTCACCGGCGCCGACCTCGCGCCGCAGGCGCTGGCGCTGCTGGACGGCTACGACGTCGCCTATGCCGGCAAGACGCCGTCGTTCGCCGACATCGCGGCCCTGTGCGGCCGGCTCGATCCGGTCGCGGTCATCGTGCGCTACAGCGGCGTCGATGCCGCGGCGATGGACGCGGCGCCGTCGCTGAAGGTCATCTCCAAGCACGGCAGCGGTACCGACACCATCGACAAGGCCGCGGCCGCGGCGCGCGGCATCGCGGTGCGCGCGGCCGTCGGCGCCAACGCGGCCGCGGTGGCCGAGCAGGCCCTGGCGCTGCTGCTGGCCTGCGCCAAGTCGGTCCCGCAGCTCGACGCGCGCATGCACGCCGGCCACTGGGACAAGGCCACCCACAAGAGCCTCGAACTCGGCGGCCGCACGGTCGGCCTGGTGGGCCTGGGGGCCATCGGCCAACGCTTCGCGAGGATGTGCGCCGCGATGGACATGAAGGTCATCGGCTTCGACCCGTTCGCCAAGGACCTGCCCGACGGCATCCGCGTGGTGGACATGGAAACCCTCTTCCGCGAATCGGACGTCATTTCGCTGCACTGCCCGCTGACCGACGAGAACCGCGGCCTGATCGGCGCGGCCAGCCTCGCGCGCTGCAAGCCGGGCGTGATCGTGGTCAACACCGCGCGCGGCGGGCTGGTCGACGAGCCCGCGCTGCTCGCCGCGGTGCAGAGCGGCCAGGTGCGCGCGGCCGGGCTCGACAGCTTCGCCGTCGAACCCATCGCGGCCGACAACGTGTTCAGGGGCCAGCCGGGCTTCGTGCTGAGCCCGCACATCGGCGGCGTCACCAGCGACGCCTACGTGAACATGGGCACCGCCGCGGCGCGCAACGTGCGCTCGGTGATCGAAGGCGTCGAGCCCCCGGCCATCGCCTGAACGGGCACGCGGCCGGACTGTGCGGCCCCAGCTTCCACAGAGGAGCCGGGCGGCAACCGAAGAACACCGAAGGAGACACGACATGCATTCCCCCGTCCGCAGCGCCGCCGTCCTGGCCCTGCTCGGCCTGGCCGCCCTGGCACATCTCGCCCATGCGCAGGACGCCTATCCCGCCAAGCCGATCCGCCTCGTCGTCGGCTTCCCCGCCGGCGGTCCGACCGACGTGGTGGCTCGCGCCTTCGGCGACTTCGCCGCACGTTCGCTCGGCCAGCCGGTCGTGGTCGACAACAAGCCCGGCGCCAACACCATCCTCGCGGCCGAGGCCGTGGCCTCGGCGCCGCCCGACGGCTACACCCTGCTGCTGGGCGCGCTCAACCACACGATGATCCCGGCGCTCTACAGCAACCGGGTGAAGTTCGACGCCCTGCGGTCGTTCGCGCCGGTGTGCTCGCTGGCCGTGAGCCCGACGGTGCTGGTGGTCGGCCCGTCGATGCCGGTCCGGACGCTGCCCGAATTCCTCGCCGCGGTGCGCACCAAGCCCGGCGAGCGGACCTATGCGACACCCGGTAGCGGCAGCGGCGGCCACTTCGCGAGCGAGCAGTTCAACCGCCTGGCCGGCACGCGCATGAACCACATCCCCTACAAGGGCGCGGCGCAGGCCGTGACCGACCTGATGGGCGGCCAGGTCGACAGCTCCTTCGCCACGCTCGGCTCGGTGCTGCCGCAGGTGCAGAGCGGCAAGCTGCGCGCGCTGGCGGTGGCGTCGCCGCAGCGCTCGCCGCTGCTGCCGGACGTGCCGACCTTCGAGGAATCGGGCGTCAAGGGCTACGCGGCGGACGCCTGGTACGGCCTCCTCGCGCCGGCCGGCACGCCGCCCGACATCGTCGCCCGACTGACCCGGATCTCCGGCGAGTTCTCGCGCGCACCGGCCACCGCCGAGAAGCTGCGCGGCCTCGGGATGCAGGCGCAGAACACCTGCGGCGGCGCCTTCGCCGCACAGCTCGACGGCGAGATCAAGGCGGCGACGAAGACGGCCCGCGAACTGGACCTGAAGCTCGACTGAACGCCGCCGACCGGCCACCCACCGCCCCTCCATTCCCGGCATGAAGAGAGACACCCCGTCATGAACAAGCTCCTCCAATCCCTCGCCGTCGCCTGTGCCCTGGTCGCCGGTGCCGCCCATGCGGCCTTTCCCGACCGCACGATCACCATCGTCGTGCCCTACGCGCCCGGCGGCGCGGCCGACGCGCTGGCCCGCCAGCTCGCGGTGCGCATGGGCACCAGGCTGGGCACCAGCGTCATCGTCGACAACCGCCCCGGCGCGAGCGGCACGATCGGCCAGGCCTTCGTCGCGCGCGCGCCGGCGGACGGCTACACCATGCTCTACGACGCGACGCCGTTCTCCATCAACCCGTCGCTCTATGCGAACCTGAGCTTCACGGCGAAGAACTTCCAGCCGCTGTCGCTGGTGTCGCTCTCGCCCAACGTGCTGATCGTGCGCAAGGACTCGCCGATCAAGGACCAGAAGGACCTGGTCGCCAAGGCCCGGGCCGAGCCCGGCAGGCTGACCTTCGCCTCCGGCGGCAGCGGCACGGTGCAGCGCCTCGCGGCCGAGCTGTATCGCCAGGGCCTGAACCTGGACCTGCTGCACGTGCCCTACAAGAGCGGCGGCCCGGCGATCTCCGACGTGATGGGCGGCCAGGTCGACTTCATGTTCGGCACGCTGGCCGCGAGCAATCCGCTGGTCGCCTCGGGCAAGCTGCGCGCACTGGCCATCACGTCGCCCAGGCGCTCGCCGCTGCTGCCCGACGTGCCCACCGTGGCCGAGTCGGTGCTGCCGGGCTACGAGGCCTACGAATGGAACGGCCTGCTGCTGCCGGCCGGCACGCCCGACGCGGTGGTGC
>JAKONL010000364.1 GCA_022701965.1 Burkholderiaceae bacterium
GCTTCGTACAGATCGACATGCTGCCCTCGGGCAAGGCGCTCATCGACGTCGACAAGATCACTCACGCAGTGCCGGAAGGGCAGGGTACACGGCTGTACGTCGGTGTGCAGCACCTCGACGTTCCGCACACGCTCGCCGAGTTAGAAAACGTGCTCGCCGGACGCGACTGGAAGGACGCTGGTGAGCACGGCGGCGCGGGCTTTCACGTGCGTTGATCGCAGCCCGCTAGGCGAGTTCGAGGCAAAGTTGGTCGAAAGAGGACGACCGCGGCACCGTTAGCCAAATGGCGCATTTTGGTGGTGAGCGGCCTGTCCTTTTTCGGGCAGCCGACTGCGGTAACCTGCCGTTCGTTCAGGAGGGGACAGGGAGCCTCGAACGCCCGTTTGTGGTGGAAAGCAGACTGTCCGCTATTGGGAGGATTGTTGGCGTTGGCGGACATCCCCGACGCAACCGCCCTTTCCGGAAAGGATGGTGTTTTAGGGATCACTAGCTGATGGGATTTTTGCTGGTCCGCCCGTGTCCGGGTGTTCCCAGGGCATAACGCAACGCCGTATGATTTCGGCAAGGCGGCGGTAGGTCGCCTCCCTCGGTGACGACGATCGCCACACCATCGTCAGGTTGCGCACCGGCGCCCGCCTCGCCAGCGGCCGTGCGACGATTAGCTTCTCGCGCAGCACATCCGACCGGACATACAGCGCGGGAAGGAGCGACAGGCCCATGCCGGTCGTCACCATGAGACGCAACGTGTCGAGCGTGGTGCCGGCATAATCGTCGACCTCGATCGCGCCGAACTCGGTGCATAGCGAAGCGATCTGGTCGTGCAGCTGCGGCGAACGGTCCATAACTAGAACTGTCTCTCCGGCTAGATCCTCGGGCCGCACCACTTCGCATTGGGCAAGTCGGTGGTCGCTCGGCATCACGAGGTGCAGCGGCTCCCGGATCAACCGGGCGCAGCTGAAATCTGGCTGGCTTGGTCCGTGGGGCAAAAGGAGCACGTCATGCGTGCCGTCCGACAGTTTCCCAGGAAGGCTTTCCAACCTGTCCTCGCGCACGACGATCCGCAGATCAGGGAATGTCTCGCGTAGCGCCGACATTGCCAGCGAAAGGACGTACCCCCCAACCGTTTGGAGGACGCCCATCTGAAGCGTTCCCTGTAGTGCGGCCGGATCATCGCGGCGCGCGATCTCTCGAATATCCTCGATTTCGGCAAGCACGAAGCGCGCACGCCGGGCAATCTCGACACCGACCGGCGTCAGCACGACGCGCGCACGCGTGCGTTCGACCAGTTGCGTGTTCAGCCGGCCTTCAAGCTCCTTCAACTGCATGCTGAGCGTGGGTTGGGTGACGCGGCACTGATCGGCCGCACGGCTAAAGCTGAGCGTGTCGGCGACGGCTACAAGGTAGCGTAACTGTTGAACGCGAGGCATTCCGAACCTTATAGTCAAACTCTATAAGCAGCAATGTAACTTCCGATTTTACTCGCATGAAGGCGGCTGCCACGAATGATGCGTCCACGACGATCGGCATCTCGGCCGTTTCGTTCGGGCAGCCTCTCTCCGACGATCCGCACGTCCTGCCGGCGGTGCCGATTCCGCAAAGGCAGGACTGCGCATGGCTGCTCATCATCAGACAGGTGCCAAGGCGCGCTTCGCCTTTCTCCGCAGCGAGTCCGCCGGTGGCCTGCTGCTCATGGGCGCCGCTGCGCTGGCGATGATCGCGGCGAACCTGCCCGGGACGCATGCCTACCACGACCTGTTGCACATGGCAGTGGGTCCGACGTTGTCCGGCCGGTTAGGTCCGATGACGCTTCACCTTTGGATCAACGACGGCCTCATGGCCCTGTTCTTCCTATTGGTGGGTCTAGAGCTGAAGCGCGAATTTATAGAAGGCCGGCTGTCACGCTGGTCCAACCGGACGATGCCTGCGGCAGCCGCTGCGGCCGGCATGGCTGTCCCGGCGCTGATCTATTTGCTGGTGACAGCGTCTAATCCGTCACTGCGTGGAGGGTGGGCGATCCCTGCCGCGACCGACATTGCTTTTGCGCTGGGCGTGCTGGCGCTGCTCGGGAGCCGGGTGCCGGCCTCGCTGAAGCTGTTCCTCATGTCGGTTGCGATCGTCGATGATCTCGGCGCTGTCGTGATCATTGCACTGTTCTACACGGCATCAATCGACCTTCAGGCGATCAGCGCTGCTGCGGCGATCTTCGGAGCGATGCATCTGCTCCGGTGGTGGGGGGTGAACGCGCTGACGCCCTATCTCATTCTGACCGCGCTGCTCTGGTACGCGGTGCTTCTTTCCGGCGTCCATGCGACGATCGCGGGCGTCCTTGCCGCGACCGCCGTCCCGCTTCACGCGACCGGCGAAGAGAACGCAATCGCACCGCTGCATCGTCTGGAACATGCGCTGGCACCGCTGGTAGGACTGCTGATCGTCCCGCTGTTCGGGTTCGCCAATGCCGGCGTCTTGCTGGGCGGTATCGGGTGGCAGGCGATCGTCGCACCGCTGCCGCTGGGCGTCGCTGCCGGCCTGTTCCTCGGCAAGCAGCTCGGCATCTTCGGCACATTGCAGATCGGCAGGCGGCTAAGGCTGTTCGGCGCCCTGCCGGGCGCCAGCGTCACGCAGACGTATGGCGTCGTTCTGCTGTGCGGTATCGGCTTCACGATGAGCCTGTTCGTCGGGAATGCAAGCGCGCCGATGAACAGGCTCATCGTG
>JAKONL010000377.1 GCA_022701965.1 Burkholderiaceae bacterium
CGGGGCGGATCATCAACGAGGTCCGCGGCATCAACCGGGTGACCTACGACGTCAGCAGCAAGCCGCCTGCGACGATCGAGTGGGAGTGATTGACGCTCTTTCTGCGATCAGTCGAAAATATTTCGCAGGCAGCGACCGCGCTGGATCAGGTCGAAGCACTTCGGAAAGAGCCAGTCCGACCAGGGTCTGTCTACTCGGCTGCTCGGATAGGAGCAGCCGAGGCGGTAACCCCATGCGGCGGGCAAGCTCGAACGCAAGCGCTGGCCGCTCGAGCCGCCGCGCCGATCGCCGCGGTGGCCGCCATGTGATCGCGCAGGTCACCTGCTGCGGGAACACGAGCAATCATGAACGCCCGGCATGCTTTTGCTCTCGGCCCAGGCCGGCCAACCCCATGCAGCCTCTATGACAATAAGGCTTGCAGAATGAGCGGCTCCGCAGTTGCGACTATGCTGTGGATCGCGCAAAGGCGCGCATTCATGAAAATCTTTTTTGCTCAATGCAAAAAAGATTTTTTTCAAATTCGTCGTTGAATTGCTGAATCGCATGGTGTTTTATTTGGAAGTTGGGCTCCGATGACTTTGCTTTCAAAACTTGTGATCGTCGCATCCATGGTTGTTTTCATGGAGTGTTTCGCATGGGTGGCACACCGATATGTCATGCATGGCTGGGGATGGGCTTGGCATCAATCGCATCACGAAGCGCATTCGGGATGGTTCGAGAAAAACGATTTCTACGCGATCGTATTTGCAATTGTCCCGATCCTCTTGTTCATCATGGGCCGATGGTGGGAGCCGCTATGGTGGGCTGCTCTCGGCATGACGGTATATGGTGGGATCTATGTCTTCGTTCACGACCTGCTCGTGCATCAGCGCTGGGGATTTCGCTGGGTGCCCAAGCGAGGTTATTTCAAGAGGATATTGCAGGCACACCGGCTGCACCATGCAGTTCATGGCAGAGACGGCACAGTCAGCCATGGATTCCTGTTTGCTCGAAAGCCGTCGACGCTGAAGGCGCAGTTGCGTGCCAACGCCGATCCGCAGCGTCGTGGCAAAAGGCCTGACGGTATTGCCGACGTCGACCTCCCGGTTGCAACGAAGTGATCTCGGCACATCGCGAAGAGCCGGTCTGTGCGCTGCGTCAAATGCGTATCGGCGTTTCGCTGGCAGCTGCGATCGTCACGGCTTGGCTGACGATCCACATACTCGGCATCTTTTTCTGGCATTGGAGCTTGGCATCCGTGCCGATCGCCGTCGTCCTCGTCGTTGTCCAGACATGGCTCAGTACCGGATTGTTCATCGTTGCCCATGATTCGATGCACGGTGCGATCGCACCGCATCATCCGACGCTGAACCGGCTGATCGGTGCAACATGCCTCACGCTCTACGCTTGCCTGTCTTATGGTGCGTTGCTCCCTCGACATCATCTTCACCACAAGGAGACAGGCCGCTCCGGAGATCCCGATTTTCATCAAGGTGATTCAAGTCTGACTGGATGGTTTCTCCAGTTTTTCCGCACCTACTATTCGCATTGGCAGATTGTCCGTGTCACCGCCATGGCGCTGTTTTATATCTTCCTGCTGGGGGCCAGACTTGAAAATATCGTTGTCTTTTGGGCAGTACCGGCTTTAGGCGCCGTGGCGCAGCTATTCATTTTCGGTACCTGGTTGCCACATCGCGAGCGAGAAGAACCCTTCGCGGACGCACATCGTGCCTACAGCGTCAAGGTCAGCCCTTTGCTGTCGCTCCTGACCTGCTTTCACTTCAGCGGCTATCACCACGAGCATCATCTGTCGCCGGGAACTCCATGGTGGGGTCTACCGGCCTGTCGGCGTGCGCTGAGGAAAAAGTCGAGTGAAGGCCCTCTGGCTGAGCATTGCGAGTAGAAGCTACTTCCTCTCTTGTCGAGAACGAATCATCCATGGTCGGCGTTGCGTCCCGGAAAAATTCGCCCGATCCCGACCCAGCCTCGCCGAGCGGCTCGAGCGATGGGCGTGCGTAGCGGAAGGCCAGGCACAGCAGCACGCCGCCGGACGGTGCGAGCTGGGGGCATGCGGTGTCAGGTCTTAGTCTCCTGTCTTCTGTATGTCGGCGCGGGCGCGCCGGAACGCCTTACGCTGCGATCTTCTCGAGCGTCGGCGTCACGCCCATCTCCTTGCGGAACAGCTCCTCCATCTCGCGGCGGACACGGATCGCCTGATGCGAGGCGTCGATCGCCACGTCGGACCAGCGCACCGGCTGGCCGGCGGGTACGGGGCGCTCCAGCACGATGCCGTGGGCCAGACCGATCGGCAGCGCGCCGCTGCGCAGCGACTCGGCCGCGGGCATGAGCTTGCCGTAGACCATGTGGCCGCCTTCGCCGTCGAGCTTCTCGCCGGCCTTGAGGTCGCGCTTGGCGGTCGCCGCCACGTCGCCGAGGAACTCGCGGGTGGCGCCGGTCGCCTCGCCGCGCAGCGCGATGCTCGCGACGGAAAGGCCCAGTTCGAGTCCGATCAGGTGGTAGGGCTTGTACATGGTGGCGTACATCCCGCTCGCGTCGGTCTTCAGTCCGTACTGCGCGAAGCATTCCCTGACGTAGTCGGTCGACGCCTTGAAGGTCACGTACACGCCCCAGCGCAGGTCACGGAACACCGGCCGGCCGTCGCGCTCCAGCGAGGAGACGACTTCGACCGTGCCGCTGTGCGACAGGATGCCGCCGTCGCTCGAAGGCTTGAGCAGGTTGGGCAGGTCGTCCACGCCGCAGGGTGGAAAAGCCAGGCCGCCGGAGGCCGGTGTGAGACCGGTGCCGTTGGCGACGGCGGCCATCTCCAGCGCCGACTTGGTACCGTCGAGAAAGGAATTGAACATCTGCGCGTTGAAGTCTCCGCCGGCCACCTGCGACTCGGAGAAGCCGTAGTGGCCCCAGACCGTGTCCGGCGTCGACTGGTGGTAGATCGGCAGGTACTTCGTGCCCTTGCCCGCGCAGACGACCTCGAGGCCGGCCGTCCGGGCCCAGTCGACGATCTCCGCGATCAGCGCCGGCTGGTCGCCGTAGGCCATCGAATAGATGATGCCGGCCTGCTCGGCGCGCCGCGCCAGCAGTGGGCCGGCGAGCGCGTCGGCCTCGACGTTGACCATGACGATGTGCTTCTTGTGGTCGCAGCACAGCAGGGTGTGGCGGATGCCCGCGGAGGGACTGCCGGTCGCGTCGATCACGATGTCGATCTCGGGCTGCGAGATCATCGCTTCGGCGTCGTCCTGCACGAAGGTCGAGCCGTTCCTGACCGCCTCGGCCCACGACCGGGCGGCGAATTGCGCATCGCTCCAGCCGACGCGCTTGAGCGACTGACGGGCCCGCTCGGGCGAGAGATCGGCGATGCCCATCAGGTGAACGCCGGGCGTGCGCGGCACCTGTGACAGGAACATCGAGCCGAACTTGCCGGCGCCGATGAGGCCGACACGGACGGGCTTGCCGGCTTCGGCACGGCGCTTCAATTGATGGAACAGGTTGGACATGATGGAGTCGTCTCTTTCGGTTGATGGGCGCTGCAGGCGTTCACTGCCGCGGTGACCGCGAGACTAGTCTTCGACAATTTGCAAGTAAATGCCGTGCCGCGCACATTCCATGTGCAGAATTCCACATGCAAAGATTCGATTGGAACGATCTGCCGGCCTTCCTCGCCGTCGTCCGCACCGGCCGGCTCACCGCCGCGGCGCGACTGCTGGACATCGACCACTCCACCCTGAGCCGGCGCATCGCCGGGCTGGAGGCCAGTCTCGGCCAGACGCTGTTCGACCGGCGTTCCAGCGGCTACGCCCTGACGGCCGAGGGTGAGCGGCTGGTGACCGACGCCGAAGCCATGGAGAGTCTGGCAATCGGCATGCGCGCGAGATCGGAAGCGGCCACGGAAGGCCTGACCGGCTCCGTGCGGCTCGGCGTGCCCGAGGGTTTCGGCACCTACTTCCTCGCACCGAAGCTCGCGGCCCTGGCGCGCGAGCATCCACAACTGGAGATCGAACTTGTCGCGAACCCGCGCAACTTCAGCCTGACCAAGCGCGAGGCCGACGTCGCCGTGGCCATGTCGCGTCCCGAGCAGGGCCACCTGCACGCCTATCGGCTCGCCGACTACGAGGTCGGGCTCTACGCGGCCCGGGGCTACCTCGACCAGCACGGCGCGGTCTGCAGTCGCGGCGACCTCGCGCAGCGCGCCTGGGTCGGCTATGTCGACGACCTGATGTGGACCCGCGAGCTCGACTACATGAAGCAGGTGGCTCCCGGCACGGTTCCCCGCATCCGCATCTCGAACGTCATCTCGCAGATGACCGCGGTGATCGGCGGCGCCGGCCTGGGCTTGCTGCCGGTGTTCATGGCTCGCAACGAACGCACGCTGGTCCGGCTGCTGCCGCACGACGTGCGGCTGTCGCGCACCTACTGGCTGGTGACGCATGCCGACAGCCGCAAGTTGGCACGGGTGCGTGCCGTGGCCGACCACGTCCGCGCGCAGTCGGAGACCGCGGGCACGGCGTTCTGGGAGGATGCGGCGCTGGGCCCGGCGCCCCGCGACGACCAGGCCTCGCCCTGACGCACAGTGAAGCGCAGCGACGCCGGCGTCGCTCAGCGGGCGGCGTCTCCGTAGCGGTACTCGTGCGTGAGCTGGTCGAGCGTGCGCTTCAGGTCCGGCGTCATCTGGAAAGACGCGGCGGCGAGCGTCGCGTCGAGCTGCTCCGGCCTGCTCGCGCCGAGCAGCGGCGCGGTGATCGCGGGATTCGCCATCACCCAGGCGACCGCGAGCGTCGCCAGCGGAATGCCGGCTTCGTCGGCCACCTTCGTCAGCTGCTCGACGGTCTCGAACGAGCGCTCGTTCCAGTAGCGATCCTGGTAGCGCCCGGCGGCACTGCCCAGGGTGAAGCGCGTGCCGGCCTGGGGTGCCGAGCCTTTCTGGTACTTGCCTGTCAGGAGACCGCCGGCGAGCGGGTTGTACGGAATCACCGCCAGGCCTTCCTCGAGCGTCAGCGGAAGCAGCTCGCGCTCGATCTCGCGGAACAGCAGGCTGTAGCGCGGCTGGACCGACACGAATTTCGCCACCCGCAGCACCTCGGCGCGTCCCAGCGCCTTCGCCAGCCGGTAGGCGAGGAAATTGGACACCCCGACATAGCGCGCGCGGCCCGACCTGACGATCGTGTCCAGCGCCTCGACGGTCTCGTCGATCGGCGTGTCGGGATCGTCGGAGTGCAGCTGGTAGAGGTCGACGTAGTCGGTCTTCAGGCGCGCCAGCGAAGCGTCGATGGCGGACAGCAGGTGCTTGCGCGATGCGCCCTGATCCCATTTCTGCGGGCCCATCTGCCCGACGGCCTTGGTCGCGATCACCAGGTTCTGCCGACGCCCGGCGCTCGCGCCGAGCCAGTCGCCGATGATCTCCTCGGTGCGGCCGACGGTCTTCAGGCCGCCACCGAGCGGGTACACGTCGGCCGTGTCGAGGAAGTTGATGCCGGCCTCGACGGCCTTGTCGAGAATGCGCCGCGACACGTCTTCCTCGGTCTGCAGGCCGAAGGTCATGGTGCCCAGCGCCATGCGCGAGACGGTCAGGCCGGTGCGGCCGAAGCGGGTGGTGGGAATGGATGCGCCGGATGTCGTCATGTTCGAAGGGTCCTCGATGCCTTGGGATATGCGGAGGTCGCAGCGTACGCCTGAAGTACTCAGCCTGCAGCGCGAAGCGTTTCCGCAAGGCCACGGACGCTCAGCGGTGCCGAGCCTTCGGCCTTGTTGCTCACGGTGACGTAGACCGGATGGCCCGCGCCGGCGGTCGCCCGGGCGACTCGCGCGAGAGACTCCCGCGTCGGCAGGTCGATGCCGACGATCCTGTCGTAGGGCGCGTAGAGGTCGCGGGCGTCCTCGTAGCCGTAGGCACCATTGACCGGATTGAGGTTCCAGCGACAGACCAGCGGCCCCGGCCACAGCGCGCGCAGCATCGGCAGCTGCGCCTCGATCGACGGCATCTTGGCGTGCAGGCCCAGGCAGAAGGTGGCGCCCGCGTCGCGCAGGACGTTCGCGAGTGCCGGCCCGAGCAGTTGCGGGTCGCGCACCTCGACCGCCACGACGCCGTCGGGAGCCAGCGGCCGCAGCGCGGGCAGGGCCCGCAGCATCGTCGCCAGGCGTTCGAGCACCCGTCCCGGATCCGCGAGCATGTGCATCGGCAGCGGGCTCAGCTGGAATACCAGCGCGCCGATCTTCTGGCCCAGGCCTTCGAGCGCGGGCCGGACGAATTCCTCGACCGCGAGCTCGGGGCTCAGGAAAGCCGGATTCGGTTGCCTGCCGCGACCCTCGCTGCCGCGCACCAGCGCGTCGGTCACCAGGCTCGGCGCCTTGACGACGAAGCGGAAGTCCGCCGGCACGTCGGCAGCGAGCTTCTCGAATTCGGCGGCGCCGAGCGGCTTGTAGAAGCCCTTGTCGATGCAGACGGTGCGAAACAGCGGGTACGCCGCATACGCGGCCAGCCCGTGGCGAGCGAGCATCGATTCGGAGTAGGGGCCGTCCCAGACCCGGCCGGCCCAGCCGGGATAGGACCACGACGACGTACCGAGCCGCACCTGCGGCGGCAGCGTCCGCGCGAGTTCGACGTCCTGCGCGTCGGCGGGAGCCGCCGTGACGCTCGAAAGAAAAAGCGAGTCCTGCATGGGTCGTTCCGGGAAGCAGGCCGCCATTCTGATATACCTCCGCGCTCGTGAAGGAGAGCGGCATGCAGGCAGGCGATGCGGTGTCGGGTGACGACAGGTGGATGCGTCTCGCGCTCGACGAGGCGTGCCGGGCGGGCGAGCTCGGCGAGGTGCCCGTGGGCGCGGTGCTGGTGAAGGACGGCGCGGTCATCGCGACCGGGCGCAACTCGCCGGTCGCGTCGCACGACCCGACCGCGCATGCCGAGATCGTCGCCCTGCGCGCGGCTGCCGCGGCGCGAGGGAACTACCGCCTCGACGGCTGCACGCTATACGTGACGCTGGAGCCGTGCGCCATGTGCGCCGGCGCCGCGCTGCACGCACGGCTCGCGCGCGTGGTCTTCGGTGCGTCCGAGCCGAAAAGCGGTGCGGCCGGCTCGGTGGTGGACCTGTTCGCGCAGCCGCTGCTCAACCATCGCACGCAGGTCGAGGGCGGCGTGCTCGAAGACGAATGCGCCGCGACGCTGCAGCGGTTCTTCGCCGGACGCCGCGCGCACGCGCGCCGCGTCGCGCGACCGCTGCGCGACGACGCACTGCGCACGCCCGAGGCGCGTTTCGAGAAGCTCGCCGACGCCGCGCTCGACCAGCACGACGTCGACGACCTGCCGAGCCAGCGCGGCTGGCGGATGCGCTATGTCGATCGCGGCCCGGCGGCTCCGGCGGCCGACGGGCGTGCGGTGCTGTGCCTGCATGCGCCCGGGCAGTGGAGCCATTTCTTCCGGCATCTCGTGCGCCAGCCCGGTCCGCGCTGGCTCGCACCCGACCTGATCGGCTTCGGGCGCAGCGACAAACCCAAGCGCGCCGATGTCCATTCGCTGGCCTGGCATGCCGAGGTGCTCGTCGAATGGCTCGAAAGTCTGGCCATCGACACCATCGTGATCGCTGCGGCGCCCGGCGCCCGACCGCTCGCGGCGCTGTTCCACACCATGGCGCCCGGACGGGTCAGGGGCATCCTCGACGTGGATGCCGACGCGGGCGACGGCGTGGACGCATCGCAGGCCTGGGAGGCGCCGTTCCCCGATCGCGGGCATGCCGCGGCGCTTCGCGCGCTGGGCGGCGCCGGCCTGCGCACCGACGGTCCGTCGCCCGCCCAGAGCGCCCGGATCGCCCGCGACGCGATGGGATACTTCACGCCGTGAGCAAACACATCTATATCTACTCTCCCTCCAGCGCCGTGCGCGACAAGCCGGCGTTCCGGCGCGGCGTGAAGCGGCTCCAGGCGCTCGGCTACGACGTCGAGATCGACGAAGCGGCGCTCGCCGTGTCCCAGCGCTTCGCCGGCGACGATGCGACCCGCCTCGCGGCCATCGCACGCGCGGCGGCCAGCGGTGCCGACGTCGCGCTGATCTCGCGCGGGGGCTACGGCCTGAGCCGCCTTCTCGACGCGATTCCCTACAAGGCCGTGGCCAAGGCCGTGGATCGGGGAACGCGGTTCGTCGGCCTGAGCGACTTCACCGCCTTCCAGAACGCGCTGCTCGCGAAGACGGGCGCCGTGACCTGGGCGGGGCCGGCGGTGGGAGAGGATTTCGGCGTCGAAGGCGGCCCGGACGAGATCATGGAAGCCTGCTTCGACGACCTGGTCCGAGGGCAGGGCGAGGGCACCGGATGGCGCGTTCCGGCGCGCGACGGCGACGCGCCCGCGTTGAGCCGCATCAAGCAGGCGACGCTCTGGGGCGGCAACCTCGCGATGCTCGTCCATCTGCTCGGCACGCCGTACTTTCCGGCGGTCGACAAGGGCGTCCTCTTTCTCGAGGACGTGGGCGAGCACCCCTACCGGATCGAGCGCATGCTCGAGCAGCTGCGGCATGCCGGCGTGCTCGGTCGCCAGCGCGCGATCCTGCTGGGCCAGTTCACGGGCTACAAGAAGGTTCCGAACGATCGCGGTTTCGGCCTGCAGACGGTCGTGGAGCGGTTGCGGGGGCTGGTGAAGGCGCCCGTGCTGGCCGGACTGCCGTTCGGGCACGTGCCCACGAAGGTGCTGCTGCCGGTCGGCGCGAAGGTCGACATGGGCTCGGTCGGCCGTGAGGTGTTCATGATGTGGGGGCACCTCGGGCACGATGCGCATGCCGGCCATGCGCACGGTCACGCGCACTGAGGCGTTCGCGGGTCGATCAGACGGTGAAGCGGTGGTGCACGCGAGGCACCATCGTGGCGGGAAGCCAGCCCCGGAAGAGGGCGGTGATGCCGACGATCTGTTCGCGCACCGTCGCTTCCTCGCCGGTAGCGGCCAGCACGGCGACGAGATCTTGGCGCAGATACCAGAGGGTTTCCAGGTTCTCCGCGAAGCGGACGCGCTGCTCGATACGCCGGACTTCGGGGCCGTCGCGCGCAACGAGAAGCGAGAGCATCGCCGCGCGGATCCGGCCGATGCGGCGGTTCGCGACGATCCGCAGACCGAGCCCGGGTAGAGACAGGAACCGAATGATGCTGCGCAGTGACATGAAGAAGACCTGGTCCCGAGAGCCGACGATGGGACGACGTTAAGGGCATGCAATGTGCAGCACAAGCGTCCCGGCGATCGAACATGGCCTATAACGACATTCTTCACATTTCTTTCGTTCAGCGTTGTGCGCATGAATCCATAAGTTTTACTTGTAACTTCATGCGTGTATCGAGTTCACGCTTTCAAACCCGTTTCGCTACTTCGAGGTCAGAGATCAGTTCGCTCCTGAAGACGATCTGCCGGGAGGTCGGCACGGTGGTCCGCACGACGCCGGTCGACGCTTTGCCATAATTCACCGGCGATTGCCATCAAGAACTGCACAAAATGGGCGCTTATTCAACGGTCGTGTTCGCCGATCTGACAGGAAGTACGCGGGTTTTCGAGGCCATGGGAAACGCGCGTGCCACGGAAACCGTCACGCGCCTGACCCAGTGGATCGCCGGCGTCTGCGAGTCGCATGGCGGGCGCGTCGTGAAGATGCTCGGCGACGGCGTGCTGGCGATCTTCCCCGGCGGTCACGCCGCAACGCAGGCGGTACTGGAACTCCAGCGCAATCACCAGAAGCGGCTGCAGGCCTGGCCGGCGCCGCTGCGCATGGACCTCCAGATCGGCGTCGCGAGCGGCGACGTGCTCGAGGTCGACGGCGACTGCTACGGCGACGCGGTGAATCTCGCGTCGCGCCTGAGCGATCTGGCCGGCCCCGGGCAGATCTGGGCGACCGAGTCGGTCGTGAGCCAGCTCAAGGAGGGCGAGGTGCGTCATCGCAGCCTGGGCCCGATCAACATCCGCGGCAAGAACGAACTGCCGGTTGTCCACCGGATCGACTGGCAAGAAGAGATCACCGACTTCATGACCATGCCGGCCGCCCTGGTGCAGGCGCGCCAGGCCCCGGACTCGGCTTTCGGGCAGATCGAATTGAAGTGGCTCGACGTCCGCACGCTGTTCAGCGCGTCGGAACTGCCGATCCACCTGGGGCGTGTCGACGACGCCCAGTTCGTGGTGAACGACCCGCGCGTGTCGCGGCTGCATGCGCGCATCGAGGCACGCCAGGGCAGCTGCGTGCTGGTCGATGTCAGCACCTACGGCACCTGGGTCCGTTTCCACGGCTCCGCGGGTCCGAGCAGCGAGATCGCGCTGCGCCGCGACGAGTGCGTGCTGCATGGCAGCGGCGAAATCGGCCTGGGTGCGCCGCTCAACGACTTCAGCGCGCCGACGATCTCGTTCAACATGGCCGGTGGCAACCTGCTGCTTTCGCGTCGCGACGAGCGCTAGGCGAAACCCGGCGCGCCCGGAGCTTCAGACGTCGAAGAACACCGTCTCGTCGGCGCCCTGCATGCGGATGTCGAAGCGGTAGATCACCGTGCCGCCGTCGTCGGAGCGGCTCGCGATCAGGGTGTCGCGACGCTCGGCAGGCACGCTGGCGAGCACGGTATCCCGCGCATTCGAGGCGGACTCGTCGTCGAAGTAGATCCGCGTGAAGACATGCAGCAGCAGCCCGCGCATCGTCACGATCACGTTGACGTGCGGCGCCTCGCCGGCGGTCTCCGGGCCGGGCTTCACGGTGTGGAAGACGAAGCGGTTCACGGCGTCCGTGCCGGTGCCGCAACGGCCGAAGCCCCGGAAGCCCATGGCGCGCGCATCCTCGACCGACCCCGGATAGCGTCCCGAGCCGTCGGGCTGGCTGATCTCGACCAGCGCATCGCTGATCGCGTTGCCGTCGCCGTCGATCACGCGGCCCTCGAGGCGGATGCGCTCGCCCGATGCACCGTCGAGCGCCACCACGGTGTCGAAGGGCTGGTCGTAGTCGTAGCCGTACTGCGCGGCGGTCAGGCCGTAGGCGAAGGAGGGGCCGACGGTCTGCGAGGGGGTTTGGCCGAAATCGGCTTCCAGTGCGCTCATCATGGTCGGGGTCTCCTCAACGGTTCTCGAACGGGGTTTCATCGGCGCCGCGCAGCACGATGTCGAACTGGTAGCCCAGCGCGTAGTCGGGCTCGGTCAGGTCGAGGCTGAAGTCGGCCACGAGCCGGTTTCGGTATTTCGCGGGCGTGCCGGTGACCATCGGGTCGTACTGCATCAGCGGATCGCCGGGGAAATACATCTGCGTCACCAGCCGGCTCGCGAAGTGCTGCCCGAACAGCGACAGGTGGATGTGCTGCGGACGCCACGCGTTGGGATGGTTGCCCCACGGATATGCGCCCGGCTTGATGGTGAGGAAGCGGTAGCGGCCCTCGCTGTCGGTCATGCAGCGACCGGCGCCGAGGAAGTTCGGATCGAGCGGCGCGTCGTGCCGGTCGACCTTGTGGACGTAGCGGCCCGCGGCGTTGGCCTGCCAGATCTCGACCAGCGTATTGGCGACCGGACGGCGCCGCTCGTCGAGCACCTGGCCCGCGAGGATCATCCGCTCGCCGAGAGGCTCGCCGTTGCGGCGGGCGTTGCGCGTGAGGTCGTTGTCGAATTCGCCGATCGCGTCGTGGCCGTAGACCGGCTGCTGCAGCTCGCCGATCGACGCCTTCAGCGGGATCAGCGCCTGTGTCGGCCCGCGCTTGAGTGTCGAGCGGTAGCCGGGGTAGAGGTAGGACGGATGGCTTTTCCAGTCGCGCGCGTCGAGCGCGGGCATGGCGGCCGGCGGGGTGTTCTGCATGTCGTGTCTCCTGTGGGTGGGCCAGACTTTAGGAGCGGCTTCTCATGCTGTAAATTGAAGATTCGTTGAATTTTAATAACCAGCAGTGATGGATATGCCGGGATCTTCAGACCTGTTCCTGCGCAACGTGCAGCTTCGCCATTTGCGCTGCCTGGTGGCCGTCGCCCAGGAACGCCATCTGGCTCGCGCGGCCGAGCGGCTTGCGCTGAGCCAGCCCGCGGTGTCCAAGACGCTGGCCGAACTCGAGGCGATGGCGGGCGTGCGGCTGGTGGAGCGCGGGATCGCCGGGCGCCGCGGCGTGCAGGGCCTGTCGCCGGCCGGCGAGCAGTTGCTCGCACATGCGCTGCGCGTGCTCGAAGCCGTCGATGCCGGCGCGCTGTCGATCGCGCCGGTGGCCGGCGAGCGTCTGCAGCGGCTGCGCATCGGGGCCTTGCCGAGCGTCGCGCCGGCACTGCTGCCGCGTGCGCTCGCCGCCTTCCGCACCCGGTGGCCCCATGTGCAGATCCTCGTGGAGAGCGCGGCGAACGCCGCGTTGCTCGAAAAGCTCCGCGCCGGCGACCTCGACCTGGTCGCCGGGCGCATGAGCGATCCGCGGCTCATGGGCGGACTGAGCTTCGAATTGCTGCACACCGAGCCGCTCGTGTTCGCCGCGCGCGCCGGCCATCCGCTCGCCCGGCGCGGCGCGACGGTGCAGGCGGTGCTGGCGCATCCGCTCGTGGTCTACGCCGAAGGCACGATCCCGCGCCACAACACGGAGAGCTTCTTCTCGGCCCAGGGCCTGGCGCTGCCGGTCGCCACGCTCCAGACGCTCGACGTCTCGGTGGCGCGTTCGCTGGTGGCGATGTCCGACGCGGTGTGGATCACGCCGCTCGGCGCGGCACGGTCGGACCTGGAGGACGGCCGGCTGGTGCGCCTGCCCATCGCCACGCCGGGAACCGAGGAGCCGGTCGGCCTGCTGATGCGCACCGACGCCGACCCCTCGGCCCTGCGCAGCGCGATGGCGGGGTTGCTGCGCGAAGCAGCCGATGGGCGTTAGGCACGGCGAGCGATCGCACGCCGTAAACCAGGCAAAGTCAGTGGATTCCTACAACCGTCTGGACGATATGCCGATGGTCATAGAACTGCGCGAACGAGCTCGAACGTTGCCAATTCTTACTTTCACGTTAATAATTGATACTTTGGTTCTAACAAATTTCAATTTTTGACGGGTGCTCGCGCTGCTCCCCGGTCAGATCGAGGAGGGTGGATGTCGGCAATGCACAGCGCGGTACACCGGGCACGTCGCCTGGGTGGCGGCATGGCCTGCGCACTGGCGCTGATCTCCTGCGGCGGCGGCGACTCCACCTCGGGCACGAATGCCGGGCGCGACATCGCGGTGTCGGCAGGGGCTACGACAAAGTCGGCGGCCGCCGCACGCAAGCCCGCGCTGCCTTCGGCCGGGCGCTGGGGCGAGAAGATCGCGCTTCCGCTGGTGCCTGCTTCGGCGGCCAACCTGCCCGACGGCCGCGTGCTGTTGTGGTCGGCCAACGACCGCTTCGGGTTCGATACGGTGGGCCAGGCCTATACGGCCGTGTTCGACCCGGCGACGGGCCAGTCCACCGAGCGCTTCGTCAACCTCACCGGCCAGAACATGTTCTGCCCCGGCACCACCAACCTCGCCGACGGGCGCATCCTGGTCAGCGGCGGCTCCAACGC
>JAKONL010000386.1 GCA_022701965.1 Burkholderiaceae bacterium
GGATGCGGTGGCACCTCGGCACCCGACGCGGTCCAGACCCGCGAGGCGCCGGGGTCGAGCGTGGCCAGCAGCGCGGCCCCGCGCGCGCGCGGCAACTCGCTGGCGATCGCGTGCGAGATGGCGTGACGCTCGAGCACCTGGGACAGCGCGATGGGATGCACCAGCGCACCGACCTGCTGGAGGAAGAGGACGCCGATGCCATGGGTGGCGAGGGCGCCGACGAGCATCAGCAGGCCGAGCTGGTTGGCCATGCTGCGTGGCCACCGCAGCCGCGCCGATGGCCGGCGCGCCGTGCCGGGCATGGCGCCCGACGTCATGGCGCGACCGCCACCGCGTCCACGGTGAGCACGTAGCCGTCGCCCCATGCCGTGCGAAGGAGCACGGGCTGGCGCGGGTCGACCTCGATCTTGCCGCGCAGGCGACTGATCTGCCGATCGATCGTTCGTTCGAAGCCGGGATGCGGCGTGCGGCCGGCGAGTTCCTGGATCTGCTCGCGACGGACGACGGCACGCGCGCGGCGCACGAGCACGCCGAGCAGTCGCACGTCGGTGCTGCTGAGTTCGACCGCGCGCCCGTCGTCGTGCGTGAGTCGGGCAGCGCCTTCGTCGAGCAGCCACGGACCGAAGGCGAATCGTCCGGGGGTGCACGCTTCGGTGGTCGAGGTCGCGTGGCCGTCGCGTGCCGCCGGCGCGGCGCGGCGCAGCACGACGTGGATGCGTGCGACGAGTTCGTCGGGTTCGAAGGGCTTGACGACGTAGTCGTCGGCGCCGAGGTTGAGCCCCGCGACCCGGTCGTGCGATTCGCCGCGCGCCGTCAGCAGGATCACGGGCGGACCGCTCGCCGCGCGCAGGTCCCGGCACAGCGCGAAGCCGTCGCCGTCGGGGAGCATCACGTCGAGCACGACGAGGTCGACCGGTGCGTGTCGCAGCACCAGCTGCATGGCGCGCGCACCGTCGGCCACGAGCACGTCGAAGCCTTCCCGACGCAACAAGGTGGCAAGGGGTTCACGGATCTTCCGGTGGTCGTCCACGACCAGGATCCGGTGTGTCACGGGCGGTGGCGCAGGGGGCATTCGGTGGCTCGAAACAGGGACGCGAGCAGCGTCACAACTTGTCCAAATGCGCCGAGGGTAATGCATACGATTCTCATTCGTTGCAATTTCACCGACCTCCCAGCCCGTTCTCAGCGTCACGCATCGCCATGTCCGACTTGTTCTTTTCCCCTCATTCCAAAAGCCTGACGGCGATCGCCGTCGCGGCGCTCGCGAGCGTGCTCGCCACCGGACAGGCCCGTGCACAGGACACCAGCGATCTCTCCACGGTCGTGGTCACCGCCTCGGGATCGGAGCAGCAGGTGAAGGACGCACCGGCGTCCATCACGGTGGTGACGGGCGAGGAGCTGCGCAAACGCTCCTTCCGCGATCTGACGGATGCCTTGCGCGACGTCGAGGGCATCGCCGTGACCGGCACCGCCAACGAGAGCGAGATCTCCATCCGCGGCATGCCCGGCGAGTACACGCTGATCCTGGTCGACGGCAAGCGGCAGAGCACGCGCGATGCGCGCGTCAACGGCAGCGCCGGCATGGAGCAGAGCTTCATCCCCCCGGCCGAGGCGATCGAGCGGATCGAGGTCGTGCGCGGGCCGATGTCGTCGCTCTACGGTTCCGACGCGATCGGTGGCGTGATCAACATCATCACGCGCAAGGTGCCCTCGACCTGGGGCGGATCGGTCAACCTCGACTACACGGCGCAGCAGCACAAGGACTACGGCAACGGCAGACAGGTCCAGTTCTTCGCGGGCGGTCCGATCAAGGACGACCTGCTCGGCCTGCAGGTCTGGGGCCGCCGGCTCGATCGACAGGCCGACGACGACCTGGACGACGGCGGCTTCGCACGCGCGCGCCACACCGACCTCACCGCCCGCCTCGCGATCACGCCCAACCTGTATCACGACATCGTGCTGCAGGCCGGCGCCGCCCGGCTGCACAACGGGGACGGCACGAGCGCCAACTGGGCGACGCGCGAGCAGGACAACGACCGCGACCACGCGTCGGTCACGCACCGGGGCCGTTACGGCTGGGCATCGTCCGAAGTCTCGCTGGCCTGGGAGCGCGCGTCGCGCATCGGCGTGAGCGATGGCACCGCGGCGCAGAACGAGTTCGCCGACCGCGCGCCCGAAGTCAGGAACACGGTGTTCGACGCCAAGCTGGTCATGCCGTGGCGCGGCCACCTGGTGACCAGCGGCGTGCAGTGGAACGACACCGCGCTGTCCGACTGGAACCCCGGCCTCGGCGACCGGGTGACCTATCGCTTCGGCACGACGCAGAAGGCGGTGTTCCTGGAGGACGAATGGTCGATCACCGAGCGTCTCGCCCTGACCGGCGGGCTGCGGCTGGACCACCACGACCAGTACGGAACGCACGCCAATCCGCGGTTGTACGCGGTATGGCACGGCACCGACAGCTGGACCCTGAAGGGCGGCGTGTCGCGCGGCTTCAAGGCGCCCGAGCTGCGCGCGGTGATCCCGGACTACGCCTACATCCGGCGCAACCGGTTCGTCATGCTCGGCAACCCCGACCTGAAGCCGGAGACCAGCACCAACTACGAGGTGTCGAGCCTCTGGGCTCCGAGCAGGACGCTGTCGGGCGGCATCACCTTCTTCTACAACGACTTCCAGGACAAGCTGTCGACGGTGACGACCACGCGCACCTGGAACCGCTACATCGTCATGGACCGCGTGAACATCGAC
>JAKONL010000408.1 GCA_022701965.1 Burkholderiaceae bacterium
ACTTCGGCGTCGGCGCCCGCGCTCAGGGCGAGGCGCGATTCGCCCTCCAGCAGCGCGGCGTCGCCGGTTTTGAGCGTCGCGCCGTTGACGTCGAGTTCGCCGCGCACCAGATGCACATAGCTCTTGCGCTTCGGGTCGAGCGCCAGCGACGCCGCCTCGGCACCGTCGAAGAGACCCGCGAACAGTCGTGCGTCGGCATGCACCGTGACCGATCCGTCGCTGCCGTCCGGCGAGGCGACCAGGCGCAGGTGACCGCGCTTGTCGGCCGCCGGAAACTTCTTCTGCTCGTAGCCAGGCTCGATGCCGCGTGCATTGGGCAACAGCCAGATCTGCAGGAAGTGCGTCGTTTCGTCCTGCTTGTGGTTGAACTCGCTGTGCATCACGCCGCGGCCGGCGCTCATGCGCTGGACCTCGCCCGGCGGGATGCTCTCGACGTTGCCCATGCTGTCCTTGTGGGCCAGTTCTCCGGACATCACGTAGCTGATGATCTCCATGTCCTTGTGGCCATGCGTGCCGAAGCCCGCACCGGCGGCCACGCGGTCCTCGTTGATCACGCGCAGGTTGCCGAAGCCCATGTGCGCCGGGTCGTGGTAGCCGGCGAAAGAGAAGCTGTGGAATGACTTGAGCCAGCCGTGGTCGGCATAGCCGCGGTCCTGGGATTTGCGAATCGTCAACATCGTTGAACTCCTTGCCCCGTGGGACTTTGCGAACTGCAGCACCGCATGTGCCGCCGATGGATCGACTTTAGGTCGTCGTCGACCGCCTGGCGTAGCGCGTCTTTGATGGCATCATTCGATTTTTTCGAACGATGGGAACCGCCCGATGCTCAGTCCGCGCGACGTGCTCACGCCCGATGCGCTGGGCATGCTCCAGACCATCGTCTCCGCCGGCAGCTTCGCCGGTGCGTCGCGGGTACTCGGGCTGGTGCCCAGCGCGCTCAGCTACCGCGTGCGGCAGATCGAGGACGCGCTCGACGTGCTGCTGTTCGACCGCAGCGCCCGCCAGGCGCGCCTGACCGAGGCCGGCGCCGAGCTCATGCGCGAGGCGCCGCGCCTGCTCGGCGATGTGGAAGCGGTCGCCAACCGCGTGAAGCGCGTCGCGACCGGCTGGGAGCCGCTCTTCACCATCGCGATCGACAGCGTGATCGCGCGCGACCCCCTGCTCGACCTGATCGGCGCCTTCTACGCCGAAGACCCGCCGACGCGCCTGAAGCTGCGCGACGAGACGCTGCTGGGCACCATCGAGGCACTGGCCAGCGGCGAAGCCGACCTCGCGATCGGCTCCGTCCTCGACGCGGCGAGCCTGGCTTTCACATCGCCGGGCATCCGCACGCGTCCCCTGGGCGAACTGCGCTTCGTCTACGCCGTCGCGCCGAACCATCCCCTGGCGAAAGCGCCGCAGCCGCTGGACGACGCCACGCTGCGCCGGCACCGCGCGGTCGCGGCGGCCGACTCGTCGCGCGCGGGGCCGACGATGAACGTCAACCTGATCGGCGGCCAGGACATGCTCACGGTGCCGACGATGCACAGCAAGCTCGCCGCGCAGTTGCACGGCCTGGGCGGCGGCTACCTGCCCGAGCCGATGGCGCGGCCCTACATCGAGGCCGGCCACCTGGTGGAACTGGCGACGCAGCGGCCGCAGCCGGTCGGCCAGATGCACGTTGCCTGGCGCGTACGCGCGGCGGGCCGTGCGGGCCGGGCGCTGACGTGGTGGCTGGCGCAGTTCGACCACGAAGCCACGCGACGCGCCCTGCTGGAGCGCCACCGGGGCCGCTGAAAGGCGATGTAGAGTGCGTTTCCCCAAGAAAGAGCCCGTGATGACAACCTCCCCTGCCCGTCCCGTCCCGACGCCCGCCAAGTTCGCAGTCATCGGCGCCGGCATGGCCGGCATCGCCTGCGCCCGCACGCTGGTGCAGGCCGGCCACGAGGTCACCGTGTTCGAGAGCGAGGCCGCGCCCGGCGGACGCATGGCCAGCGAATCGACGTCGTTCGGCCGCTTCGACAGCGGCGCCCAGTACTTCACGGTGCGCGACCCGCGCTTCGAGCTCGCGCTGCAGACCGTGCCCGGCGTCTGCCGCCGCTGGAGCGCCAACCTTGTGCGCGTGCTCGACCCGCACGGCCGCGTGGCCGAGGCCGCGTTGCCTTCGCTCGAGTCGCACTGGGTCGCGCAGCCCGGCATGGACGCGCTGGTCGTGCAGTGGGCGAAGCCGCTCGGCGAACGCGTCGTCACCGGCGCGACGGTGGTACAGATCGAAGCCGACGCGCTCGCGCCGCGCAGGTGGCAGCTGCGCACCGAGAGCGAGGGCGGCGCCGCCGGCGTGCACTCGGGCTTCGACGGCGTGCTGCTGGCCGTGCCGCCGGCTCGCGCGCGCCTGCTGCTGTCGCGCGGCACGGTGTCCGAGCCGATCGCGCGCGGCATCGCCAAGGTGCAGGCCTCGCCCTGCTGGACGCTGATGATCGCCTTCCCGCAGGCCAGCCAGCCGACCATGGCGCATCTCGGCCCGCAGTGGAACGTGGCCCGCAGCACGCACCATCGCGTCGCCTGGCTCGCGCGCGAGTCGTCCAAGCCCGGCCGCGATCCGATCGAGCGCTGGACGCTGCAGGCCAGCCCGGCCTGGTCTCAGGAACACCTGCGCGACGATGCGCCGCGCGTCGAGGGCAAGCTGTTGCGCGCGTTCGCGGAGATCACCGGCATCTACGCCGCGCCCCACTACGCACGTGCGCTGTGCTGGCCCGAGGCGCAGACGCAGGTGCCGCTCGGCAAGACGCATCTGTGGGATCCGAAGGCGCGCGTCGGCGTGGCCGGCGACTGGTGCATGGGCCACCGCGTCGAGGACGCGTTCCTGTCGGGCCTGTCGCTGGCGCTGGCCGTCGCCTGACCCGGGTCGCGGAGCCTGCGCGGATGCGTCCGGGTGCCGTGGGCCGCTTCGCCCCGTCTCCCACCGGCCCGCTGCATGCGGGCTCGCTGGTCGCGGCGCTGGCCAGCTGGCTCGACGTGCGCGCCCGCGGGCCGGCCGCACGGTGGCTGGTCCGTATCGAGGACGCCGATACCGAACGCTGCCTGCCCGGCATGGGCGAGCACATCCTCGCGCAGCTCGCCGCCTGCGGGCTGCACCCCGACGAGCCGCCCGTGTGGCAGACGCAGCGCGAGGCCCTCTACGCTCGCGCGCTCGACCGCCTGGTGGCCAACGCACGTGCCTACCCGTGCGCCTGCTCGCGCCGCGACATCGAGGCCGAACTTGCCCGCAGGGGCCAGGTGCACGACCGGCACGGCGAACGCGTCTATCCGGGTACCTGCCGCGACGGATTGCGGGGTCGCCCGGCGCGCGCGTGGCGCTTCGCCGTCGTGCCGCTGGGCGCTTCGGCGGACGGCGGCGAGGTCGAGTGGCGCGATCGCCGCCTCGGCGCGCAACGCCAGCATGTGGCCGAAGAGGTCGGCGACTTCGTGCTGCGGCGTGCGGACCATGTCTGGGCCTACCAGCTGGCGGTCGTGGTCGACGACGCCGCGCAGCAGGTGAGCGACGTGGTGCGCGGCGAAGACCTGGCGGACAACACGGCGCGTCAGATCGCGCTGCAACGCGCGCTCGGCGTGCCGACGCCGACCTATCTCCACACGCCGCTGGTGCTCGCGCCCGACGGAGCGAAGCTGTCCAAGCAGAACGGCGCACGTCCGATCTCCACCGCGACGCCTGCCGAAGCGCTGGCGTCGCTCGCGGCCGCGGCGCGGGTGCTCGGATTGCCCGCGCCGGACGACTCCCGCATCGGGGCGGTGCTGGCTGCGTGGGTGCCCGCCTGGCGTGCTCTCTACAATCCGCGGCTTTGATGAATGCGCCCGTGAACGACCTTCCCCACCCCCCTCCCACCACGCCCGAACCGGTGGAACCGACGGACACGCCAGCGGCCCGCACGCCGGGCGACGACGAGAGTCCGCATCCGCTGCATCGTCGCCTCAAGAGTTTCGTGCGCCGCGCCGGCCGCACGACCGGTGGTCAGGCGCGGGCGTACGAGGAGCTCGGTCCGCGCTTCCTGCTGCCGTACGCCGAAGCCCCGACCGACCTCGCCGCCGTCTTCGGCCGCGATGCGCCGAAGGTGCTGGAAATCGGCTTCGGGATGGGCGAAGCCACGGCGCACATCGCCGCGCTCATGCCCGAGACCGACTTCCTGTGCTGCGAGGTCCACGAGCCCGGCGTCGGCGCGCTGCTCAAGCGCATCGGCGAGCAGGGCCTGACCAACATCCGCATCTGCGCGCACGACGCCGTCGACGTACTGGACCACATGATTGCGCCGGCGACGCTCGCCGGCGTGCACATCTTCTTTCCCGATCCGTGGCACAAGTCGCGCCACAACAAGCGCCGCCAGATCCAGCCGCCGCTCGTGCGCAAACTCGCCGAGCGCATCGCCCCGGGAGGCTACCTGCACTGCGCGACCGACTGGCAGCCCTATGCCGAGCAGATGCTCGAGGTCCTGTCCGCCGAAACGCAGCTGGTGAATACCGCCGACGCATATTCGGAGCGGCCTGCATACCGGCCCCTGACGAAATTCGAG
>JAKONL010000420.1 GCA_022701965.1 Burkholderiaceae bacterium
ACGTTGCCGGTCGCGCCGCGTGCATACGGGCACCCGCCCAGGCCGGCGACCGAGGTGTCGAACTGCCACACGCCCAGCTCCAGGCTGGCGAGCGTGTTGGCGAGCGCCTGGCCATAGGTGTCGTGGAAATGGCCCGAGACGTCGTCGACGCCGAAGTGCACGAGCGTCGCCTCGAGAGCGCGCCGCACCTTCACCGGCGTGCCCACGCCGATGGTGTCGGCCACTCCGACGTGCTGCACGCCGATGTCCTTCATGAGCCCGGCGAGCATGTCGACGCGCGACGGGTCGATCTCGCCCTCGTACGGGCAGCCCACCGTGCACGACATCGCGCCGCGCACGTGGATGCCGCGTTCGCGCGCCGCCGCCACGACCGGCGCGAAGCGTTCGATGCTCTCGGCGATCGAGCAATTGATGTTCCTCTGGCTGAAGGCCTCGCTGGCCGCGCCGAAGACCACGATCTCGTCGGGCCACTCCTCGCGCGGCGCGGCGACGGCGGCCTCGAAACCCTTCATGTTGGGCGTCAGCACCGAATAGCGGACACCGGCCTTGCGCGCGATGCCGTGCATGACTTCGGCGTTGTCGGCCATCTGCGGCACCCACTTCGGACTCACGAAGCTGGTGACCTCGATGTCCTTCACGCCGGCGTCCTGCAGGCGGTGGACGAGGCCGATCTTGACTTCGGCCGGCACGGGTTGCTTCTCGTTCTGCAGGCCGTCGCGCGGGCCGACGTCGACGAGCTTGACGCGGGTGGGGAGCTTCATGGTTTGCCTCTGGTTCGTGGGTGGTCTTCGATCCTGTCGCGCCGCCGCTCAGAAGCCTTCGAGCACGACCTTGCCCTGCGCCTTGCCGCTCTCGATGAAGGCGTGGGCCTTGGTGAGATGGGCCGCATCGATGGGGCCGAAGGTCTCGCCGAGCGTGGTCCTGACCCTGCCGGCATCGACCAGTCCGGCCACCTCGGCCAGCAGTTCGCCCTGACGATGCATGTCGGCGGTCTTGTACATGGAGCGCGCGAACATGAACTCCCAGTGCAGCGAGATGCACTTGCTCTTCAGCGGCATCGCGTCGAGCACCTTCATGTCGTCGATCAGCGCCAGCTTGCCCTGCGGCACCAGCGCCTCGATGAGCTGCGCATAGTGATGCTCGGTCTGCGTGAGGCTCGCGACCAGGTCGACGTTCTCGATGCCGGCCGCGCGAAGTTCGGCCGCCAGCGGCTTGCCGTGGTCGACGACGAGATGCGCGCCGAGGTCGAGGCACCACTGGCGCGTCTCCGGACGCGAAGCGGTCGCGACGACGCGCAGCTGGGTGAGTTGCCGCGCGAGCTGGATCAGGATCGAGCCGACGCCGCCCGCACCGCCCACGACCAGCAGCGTCTGGCCCTCGCCGCCGCCGTGCGCGACGCCGAGACGGTCGAACAGCAGTTCGTAGGCCGTGATGGTCGTCAGCGGCAGGGCGGCCGCCTCGGCGTCCGACAGCGTCTTCGGCGCGAGCGCCGCGATGCGCTCGTCGACCGCATGCAGTTCGCTGTTGGTGCCGGGCCGGGTGATGTCGCCCGAATAGAAGACGCGATCGCCGGCCTTGAAGCCTTCGACGGCATCGCCGCACGCCTCGACGGTGCCGACCGCGTCCCAGCCGAGCACGCGGAACTGCCCTTCTGCCGGCTGCGCGTTCCTGCGCACCTTGGTGTCGACCGGATTGACCGACACGGCCGCGACGCGCACCAGCAGGTCGCGCGGTCCGGGAACGGGCGCGGGCAGTTCGATGTCCTGCAGGGCGCCGGGCTGGTCGATGGGAAGCGGCTGGTTGAACGCGACGGCTTTCATGGGATGTCCTGGGGTGGGAGTGGGATGACTTTCAGTATCCCCGGCCCGCATCCACCACGCCCGGCAGTTCGTCGAAACCCACACCCGCCTCCAGTGCCCGGATCTTGCCGGCGATCTGCGCGATCGACTCGTCGCGCAGGGTCCGCGCCGACGCGTGCGGCGTGACGACGATCTTCGGATGGCGCCAGAACGGATGCCCGGCCGGCAGCGGCTCCTGGTCGAACACGTCCAGCGTCGCGCCGGCGAGCCGGCCGGCATCGAGCAGCGGGATCAGGTCGTCCTCGATCAGGTGAGCGCCGCGCGCGACGTTGATCACGTAGCCGCCGGGCCTGCCGCCGTTGAGCTTGAGCAGGTTGTGGCGGCACAGAACGCCCTGCGTCTCGGGCGTGACCGGCAGCAGGCAGACCAGCACGCGGCTCGCGGCGAGGAAGTCGTCGAATTCCGCCGGCCCGGCGAAGCCGCGCACGCCGTCGATCGCCTTGGCCGTGCGGCTCCAGCCGTTGACCGGAAAGTCGAACTGCGCGACGGTCTTCGCCACGCGCTCGCCGAGCACGCCCAGGCCCATGACGCCGACCGCGAAATCGGCCCGCGCGCGCGGCTTGCGGTACGTCCATCGGCCTTCGCGAGCCTCGGCCTCGTAGGCGTCGAACTCGCGGAAGTGCCGGATCAGCGCATGGCACACGTATTCGGCCATCTGCACCGACATCCCCGCGTCGTCGAGCCGCACGATGCGCACCTGCGGCGGCAGGTCGAGCGCGAGCAGCGCGTCGACGCCCGCGCCGATGTTGAACAGGCCGCGCAGCGCCGGCTGGTCGTCGACGAAGGCCTGCGGCGGCATCCAGACCACCGCATGGTCGGCCTGCGGCGCGCCGGGCGTCCAGTTGTCGATCTCGGCGCCGGGCAGTGCGGCGCGCAGGCCCGCGACCCAGGGGTCCGGGCGGGTGTCGGTGAGGCAGAGGGTGATTCGCATGCGCGCGATTCTCTCCGCGCGGTCAGGCGGCGATGCGCAGCAGCTCCGACCCCTCGGTGACCTGGTCGCCGGGCGCATACAGCAGTTCCTCGACCGTGCCGTCGGCCGGCGCGGCGATGGTGTGCTCCATCTTCATCGCCTCCATCACCGCGAGCGGCTGGCCGCGCGTGACCCGGTCGCCGGCCTTGACCGAGAACGACACCACCTTGCCCGGCATCGGGGCGGTGAGGCGGCCGCCCTCGGCCGGCGCGTCGCCGGCATGGGCCAGGCGATCGACGGCCGTGATGCGCGTCGCGCCCCGGTCGGCGAAGACATGGGCGACGGACTGGCGCTGGTACACGTCGAGCGTGCGGCGTTCGCCGGCGAACGACAGGGCGATGCGGCCGTCCGGCAGGCGGTCGGCGACCAGCGCTCCGCTGGCGCCGTCGGGGCCGGCGACGTCCAGCGTCAGCGTGCCGTCGTGCAGGTAGCGCAGCGTCGCGGTGCGCGGCTCGCCGCGGAACTCGAACGCGAAGATGCGCGCGGTGGTGCCGAGCGAGCGCCATCCGTCGCGCCGTCCGAACGGGTCGGCCGTGGCGTTCGTCGCCTCGTCGAGCAGCGTGCGCGCGACCGACGCGGCCGCGGCCAGCGGCAGGCCGAGCGGTTCGCGGTCGAACAGCACGGCGCGCTCGCGCTCGATCAGCGCGGTGTCGAGGTCGGCTTGCGAGAACGATCCGGTGGCCAGCACGCCGCGCAGGAACTGCACGTTGGTCTGCACGCCCACGATGTGGACCTGCGCCAGGGCCGCGTCGAGCCGCGCGAGTGCTTCGTCGCGCGTCGCGCCGTGCACGATCAGCTTGGCGATCATCGAGTCGTAGAACGGCGAGATCTCGCCGCCCTCGCGCACGCCGTCGTCGATGCGGACCGGGCCGCGCTGGAAGGCCGTGGCCTGGGGCTTGCGATAGACCTGCAGCGTGCCGGTGGCCGGCAGGAAATCGTTGTCGGGGTTCTCGGCGCAGATGCGCGCCTCGATCGCGTGGCCGTGGATCTCGAGCTCGTCCTGCTTGAGCGGCAACGGTTCGCCGGCGGCCACGCGCAGCTGCCATTCGACGAGATCGAGGCCGGTGATCGCCTCGGTCACCGGATGCTCGACCTGCAGGCGGGTGTTCATCTCCATGAAGAAGAAGTCCATCGCGCCGCCCTCGCGCTGCTCGACGATGAATTCCACCGTGCCCGCGCCGACGTAGTTCACCGCCTTGGCCGCGGCCACCGCGGCCGCGCCCATCTGCTGGCGCATCGCCCCGGTCATGCCGGGTGCGGGCGCCTCCTCCAGCACCTTCTGGTGGCGCCGCTGCACTGAGCAGTCGCGCTCGAACAGGTAGACGCAATCGCCCTGCGTGTCGCCGAAGACCTGAATCTCGATGTGGCGCGGGCGCTGCACGTACTTCTCGACCAGCACCGCGTCGTCGCCGAAGCTGCTGGTGGCCTCGCGCCGGCACGATGCCAGCGCGGCGGCGAAGTCTTCCGACCGCTCGACGGCCCGCATGCCCTTGCCGCCGCCGCCCGCACTGGCCTTGATCAGCACCGGATAGCCGATACGGTCGGCCTCGCGCTGCAGCAGCGCCGGGTCCTGGTCGGCACCGTGGTAGCCGGGCACCAGGGGCACGCCGGCCTTTTCCATGAGCTGCTTCGACTCGGCCTTCAGGCCCATCGCGCGGATGGCAGACGGCGGCGGGCCGATGAAGACCAGCCC
>JAKONL010000424.1 GCA_022701965.1 Burkholderiaceae bacterium
GTCACTTCCTTGGCGTCCTTCACGACGTGCGCGTTGGTGAGGATGGTGCCGTCGGCGCTGACGATGAAGCCCGAGCCCTGGCCGCGCGTCGGCACCTCGCGCTGCTGCGGCGCCTGCTGGCCGCGCCGCCCCTGCGCGCCGCCCTGGAAGCGCTTGAAGAGCTGCGCCATCGGATCGTCGGGGTCCATCCCGGCGATCGCGGACGTCTCGTCGTCGGAGGCCTTCGCCGTGCCGGTGACGCTGATGTTGACGACCGCCGGGCCGTCGCGCGAGGTGATGGCGGAGAAGTCGGGCATCGTCACCAGCGGCGCGGCCGCCGGTGCGCCGGCCGTGTCGGCGGCCGACATGCTCGACATCGTCTGCGGCGCGGTCAGAGCGCGCGCGCTGCCGTAGGCACCGGCACCCACGGCGCCGATCGCGCCGGCGGAGGCCAGCGCGACGACGAGGGCCCTGGTGGAGATCGTGCGTTCAGTCATTTCGGGAGTCCTTCCTTGAGACATCGCCACGTCGGATCGACGCGATGGAAGGACTGTCGGCGCGAAGACTTAAGCCCGGCTTAAACCTCAAAACGAGATGCGTACCTGCAGGCCGCCCAGGCCCGGCGACACGCCGAGCTCGATGCGCGCGCCGTGCAGCACGGCGATCGACCTGACGATCGAGAGGCCGAGCCCGCTGCCCGGCGCCTGCGGCTCGCCCGCACGGTAGAAGCGATCGAACACGCGCTCGCGCTCGGCCGCCGGCAGGCCGGGCCCGCTGTCCTCGACGACGATCTGCGGTCGCACGCGGTCGCCGTCGGGCCCGACGATCCGCAGGTCGACGCGCCCGCCTTCGGGCGTGTACTTGACGGCGTTGTCCAGCAGGTTTCGCACCAGCATGCGCAACGCGTCCGGACGGCCGTCGAGCACCACCCCATCGTCCTGCGCGATGCCGATGTCGATGCGGCGCTCCTGCGCCGCGGCGAGCACGTCGGAGACAGCCAGCCGAGCGAGCTCGTTCAGATCGACTGGCACCGGCCGCACGCCCGACGCGGCGCCGGCTTCGTGCCGGGCCAGCGCGAGCATCTGCTCGACCAGCCGCGTCGCGCGGTCGATGCCCGCGGCCAGACGCCGCACGGCGACTTCGCGCGTCGGTTCGTCGGCGGCACGCTGGAGCCCCTGGACCTGAAGCTTCAAGGCAGCGAGCGGCGAGCGCAGTTCGTGCGCGGCATCGGCGACGAAATCCTGCTGCGCCTCGAAGGCGCGGCGCACGCGGCCAAAAAGCAGGTTCAGCTCCTGCACCAGCGGACGCACTTCCGCCGGCAGGCCGTCGTCGCCGACCGGGGACAGGTCGTCGGCCTGCCGTTCGGCGACCTGACGCCGCACGCGCGCGACCGGCGCCAGCGAAAGGCTCACCACCAGCCACACGACCAGCATCAGCACCGGCGCCATCAGTGCCGCCGGCGCGACCGTACGCACCGCGAGCGCGCGCGCCATCTGGCGTCGCACGGCCATGTCCTGCGCCACCTGGATCACGAGCGAGCGCGTCTGCATCGAGAACACGCGGTAGGTCGTGCCGCGTGCGCCGACGTCCGCGAAACCGAGCACTGCCAGCTGCGGCAAGGCAGCCTGGTCCGCGGACTCGAAGATGCGCACGCCGTCGGTGGTCCACACCTGGACGACGAACTCGAAGTTCTGGTCGGGCCCGCCCAGCCCGCCGGCGACGGAGCCCGGCGGCAGGCCGGAGCGCAGCGACGACGCCATCTGCTGCATGTGGTAGTCGAAGATCTCGTCGGCCTCCTGGAGCACCGTGCGGTAGGCCACGAAGGCCTGCGCGCCGGCCGCCAGCACGATGGCCGCGAGCAGGAACGCCAGCAGCCGCGCGCGCAGCGAGGTGACGCCGCGCGGCCTCATTCCCGGGGCACCATGTACCCCACGCCACGCACGTTGCGGATCAGCTCCGCGCCCAGCTTCTTGCGCAAGCCGTGGATGTAGACCTCCACCGCGTTGCTGCTGATCTCGTCTTTCCAGCTGTAGAGCTTTTCTTCCAGCTGCGTGCGTGAGAGCACCAGGCCCGGCCGCGCGATCAGGGGTTCGAGCACGGCCCACTCGCGGGCCGAGAGCACGACCGGTTGCCCGGCTGACGTCGCCTCCCGCGTCACGGGGTTGATGCTGACGCCCATGTGTTCGTAGACCGGCTCGGCGCGACCCGACGCACGCCGCAGCAAGGCGCGGATACGCGCGAGCAGCTCGTCGAGGTCGTAGGGCTTCAGGACGTAATCGTCGGCGCCGGCGTCCAGGCCCTCGATGCGTTGCTGGACCGAATCGCGCGCGGTCGCGATCAGCACCGGCATGCGATCCTTGCGCGCGCGCAAGCCTCGCAGTACCGACATGCCGTCGCGGCGGGGCACGCCCAGGTCGAGCACGACCAGGTCGTAGTGCTGCATGCGCAACGCGCTCTCGGCGGCCTCCCCGTCCTTGACCCAGTCGACCGCATAGTCCTCCGCCCGCAGCAGGTCGAGGACGGCTTCGCCGATCATCAAGTCGTCTTCGAGCAGCAGCAGGCGCATCCTGGAATCATCGTCGGGGTCGGCGCGGAGGAAGCGCTCCGCACGCAGCCCGAAGTAAATCACACCGGCGCGATGCGGCGACGGATCAGAGCCTGTCGAACCTTCGCGCGCGCGGCGGCGTCTTGCGATGTGGTCGACGCACCGGAATCGGCAACTCGGGCGGCAGCGCGTCGATCTCCGCATCGGTGAGTTCGATCGGCATGGCCGGCATTTCGGGCGACGGGAGCGCTTCAGAAATCTCGCGCAACGCGTGGCACGGCGATGGTGGCGAGGCTGTCGTCGGTGGTGCCGAAGCTGCCACTGGCGGTTCGGTGACGGACGGCGGAAGAGGTTTAGGCCGGGCGGCGTGTTCGCCGTCCACCTCACGCGCGCGCTCCTCCTTCCCCACCGTCTGCGCCTTGCCTAGCCGAGCCCGGTAAACGAGCCATGCCGCAATGGCGCCGACGACGATGCCTCCCGCCACGGCGATGGCCATGGCCATGGCGAACCTGTCGTCGCTCACGGAATTCCTGCCTCTGGATGCGCATCCCACTGCCGCAAGAGCTCCAGCGGTATCGCGTCGGCCACCTGCACGAATCGCTGACCGACCATCCGCTCC
>JAKONL010000453.1 GCA_022701965.1 Burkholderiaceae bacterium
CGTTCATGCAGGTATCGCCGCCGCCCTTGTTGGCCTCAGCGATGAACGAGAAGAGCTGGGCGATCTGCGCCATGCCCTTGGTCACGATCGGCGCCGACTGGAGGCCGACCCACACCTCCGTCATCACGCCCATGATGCCGTAGCTCGCCTGGCCGAGGCAGCTGAGATCCTGCGCGGTCTTCGGCGCGCCGGCGGTCGTGGCCGCGACCATCGTGGCGAGGATCGTCGCCATGCCTTCGTACTGCACGCACATGACCCGCGCGAGGCCGCCGGTCACCAGCAGCCGCAGCCTGCCGTACTGCTGGAACAGATAGGCGTTGGGGGTGAGGTTGCGCTCGTCGTAGAAGAAATCGATGTCCTTGTAGAAGCCGGCGAACAGCTTGAACAGGTAATCGAGCCCCGGCTTGCCCGCGCCGGACGCCGGCGAGGAGGCGGGCGCCGTCTTGGAGATATCCCAGGCCTGATCCGCCGTCAGGAACGACCAGGCATTGGCGGGAACGAAGGCCGAGGCGGCGGCGTCGAAGCTCTCGAAATGCTCGACCGGCGGGCGGGCGCCGGGGGCCGCGGCGACCGCGGCGAGGTCGACGTCGGGATGGGTGGCGCGGAAGTCCTCGTGGTTGAGGTGCGGATACGCCGCGACATAGGCCGGCGTGCCGAATTCGGGCAGGCTCGGGGCCTCGTGCGCGAAGGCGAGCAGCGTCTTGTGCGCGTCGGGCGCGGCGTCGGCGGGCAGCGCGCGCGCGGCGATCTGCAAGGCCCAGTCGCCGCACACGATGCCCTTGGCGACGATCAGGTGCCCGTCGGGCGAGGTCGCCGCCTGCAGGCTGGTGGCGATGTGGTGCATGCCCTTCTTGAACACGCCGACCTCCAGCGAGACGACGGGCTTGGTGCCGTTGTCGACCGTCCGCAGCTCGTGCTTGCCGGGGACGAGCGCGCCGGCGGGCACCAGCCCGTCGGTGGTGAGGAACGGCTGGGTACGGTTGACCAGCAGATAGTCGGTATTGGGCGCGGTCCCGAAGGTCAGCATCAACATGACGTTCGATGCGCCCGCGTCGGCACCCGCGCCGTTGCTGAACACCACCGGCTTCTGGCTCCACGAGGTCAGCGAGATGTCGTCGGCGACATAGACGAGGTCGCCCACCTGATAGTCGGCGATCGCCTTGTAGTTGTCCTTGTCGACCAGGACGGGCGTCTCGTTGGCGAAGCAGCCGCAGCAGCAGTAGCAGCCCTCGGAGAGGATCGGCACGGGGCTGATCGCGCTGTAGGAACAGCAGCCCTGCGGCGGGTTGCTACCCGAACAGCCGTTCGGATACGCGCTGGAGCAGTTGCAATACGCTTCCGCATAGTTCTTCACGATCGTCGCGTCGCAGTGGCTCTGGTCGCACATCGTGCCGCCGAGGCTCTGGATGTTGGACAGGCAGCCCGCATACCACCAAGGTTGATCGTCCATCGGGTCTCTCCTCTTTTTCTTGCTGTGGAAGGGACGAGGACCGGCAACCGCGCCGCTCCCCGCAGGCGGTGTTCAGAAAGGGGCCGCGCTGTACGAGATGACGAGCGCGACATCGGTGAGCTTGGCGGGATCGACGGCGCTGCCGTCCGCGGTCAGCAAGGTGGCGGGCGTGTTGTCGATGTCGAACGAGAGCGTCCATTCGACGCCGGCGAACGCGTCGCCAAAGCCTGTCGCAGGGATCGTGCCGACATTGCGAACGATCGGGATCGCCGTGCCGCCCGTCGGTGCGCCCGCGATTTGGAGCGACAGGAACGGCTTGTCCGCCGTGCTGCTGACCGCGCTGCCGTCGGCGAGCTCCAGTTGCACCGCCACCCCGTTCAGCGCGACGCCGCGAAGATTGGGCAGGACGATGCCGTCGCCGACCGTGAAGGACAGCGTCTGGCGCTTGTCGGCCGGCGGCGTGTGCATCGCCTGGTACCATTGCGCGGGAAAGGAGCGCGCCAGACCGAAGGTGGCGCTCAGCAGCCGGGGCATGCTTCCCGCCTGCTGCGCGTAGAACTGCCTCACCTGCTGCGCGAACAGCGCGCCGCCGTCCTTGGCGGTGTAGCGGATCTTGACGATCACGTCGGTGATCGAGTCGAAGTCGATGGGATTGGTGTCCGGCGGCAGCGCGAAGCTCCACGACGAGACCGCGCCCGTCCCCTCGAACGGCAGGTAGCGCTCGTCGTTGAAGTCGAGCACGAACAGGCCGCTGTCCTCGACCCCCTGCGACAGGGCGATGCGCTGGTTGGCAACCCAGTTCTGCCGCAGCGTGGCCGGCGGCTGCGGCGGCGTCCCGCTGGCGGCGCCGGTGGCTTTGGCCAGATACTGGACGGCGGCCAGGTCGGCGGCGGTGGCGACCGCGTCCGAATTCTGCGTGAGCGTCGCGTGGAGTTCCTGGTACGGTCCCGTCACGCACGGGATCGATACCGAGATCGACTTGATCTTGCGGCAGTAGTGGCCGGGATAGTCGTAGTCGAACAGCGCCTGCGGCAGCACGAAGTCGAGCTGCCCGCGGCTCGACGCCGCGCCGCCCTGCGCGAACCCCCAGCGGAAGCCGAGAAAGGCGAGCGGGAAGGTCTGGCGGAGCGAGACGGTCTTCTCGATCTCCAGCCGCCGCGGGCTGTTGCCGACGTAGGACGCCTGCATCTGGCCGAGCGACAGCGAGAGCGCGTCACCCGCGAGCAGCCCTTGGCGCAGATCGTCCCAATAGGCGAAGGTGACGAACTGGTCGTCGCGGTCGAGCTCGTACTGGTAACCGGTCTGCGCCGCCAGCGACAGGCCGAGCGCCAGCTGATACGCCTGGAAGTACAGCCCGCCGAGCCGGCCCATCATCCACTGGTACAGCTCGGCGCTGGTGAACTTGGTGCGCAGGAAATCGAGCTCGCGCTGGCCGTAGACGATCTGCTGGCGGGTCACGGCGAGGTCCTGTTGCGCCGCCTGGAGCCGGGCGGTGGCGCCCGCGATCTCCTGCGTGATCTGCG
The DNA here is from genome assembly GCA_022701965.1 of Burkholderiaceae bacterium. Next base: position 2,974 of record JAKONL010000453.1, read on the forward strand.
CCGCGTCGAAGCCCGCCACCTGCGCCTGGAGGCTCCATTCCTGTGCGCGCCGCTGGTACTCGCCCACCGTGCTCGACAGCGTCGCGCTCTGCGTCAGGATCTCGGATTCCGCCGCGGCGATGCCCGCGCCGGCGTTGATCGCGTCGCCGAACTTCATGCCGCCGTCGGCCAGGCCGAAGATGTTGGGCACCAGATAGCCCGCGATCGACAGGCCGTTGAAGGCGACCACGCCGAGCCGCGCGACGAGCGACAGGCCGGTCAGTGTCAGGGACGCGATCTCGCCCGCGTTCAGCCCGGCGGAGATCAGCCCGTTGTAATAGGCCGCGCGCGCCTGGGCGCTCAGCAGGCCCTGCTGATAGGCGGCGATCTGGTCCTGCAC
>JAKONL010000457.1 GCA_022701965.1 Burkholderiaceae bacterium
GTCCAGCGCGATGGTGTCGTCGGCCTCTTCCTGCTTGGCCGATGCCTGCAGGAAGTCGCCGATGTCGTTGCCGGCGCTGAAGACCGCCGGGTCGCCCTGGATCAGCACCGCGCGCACGGCCGCGTCGGCGGCGGCGCCGTCGAGCGCGTCGGCGAGCGCGGCGTACATGGACGCGGTCAGGGAGTTCTTCTTGTCGACCCGGTTGAGGGTCAGGGTCATCACGCCGGCTTCGGTGTGGACGAGGATGTCGCTCATGGGAGTGCGTCGCTTTCGGGCGAGGGTGAAAGGGTGAGGAAGGAAGGAGGGGCGGATCAGGCGCCGAGGGCTTCGCGCACGAAGTCGAGCCGGTCCTGGCCCCAGAACATCGCGTCGCCGACGAACATCGTCGGCGCGCCGAACACGCCACGCGCCACGGCCTCCCCGGTGGTGGCCTTGAGCCGGTCCTTGACGTCGGGCCGGGTCGCCAGCGCCGACACGGCGGCGGCGTCGAAGCCGGCCGATTGGAGCATGGCGGCCACCTCGGCCGGGTCGTTGAGGTCGCGCGGCGCGACCCACATCGCGCGCATCACGGCATTCAGGTAGGCGTCGAAGCGCGCCGGCTCGTGCATCAGGAAGCCGGTGGCGCCGCGCATGAGCAGCAGCGTGTGGATCGGGAAGTCCGGGTTGCGCACGCAGGGCACGCCGTAGCGCGCCGCGTGGCGCGCGAGGTCGCGCATCAGGTAGTCGCCCTTGCCCGGGATCTCGGCCGGCGAGCGATTGCCGATGGCCTGGAACACGCCGCCCAGCAGCATCGGCTTCCACACCAGCGCGGCGCCCGCCTCGGCGCACAGGCGCGGCAGCTGCGTCCACGCCAGGTAGGCGGCGGGACTGCCGACGTCGAAATAGAACTCGACGGTCTTGCCGTCTTTCGATGGGGTCTGCGTCGGGGTCTGCGGTTCGATCGTCGTCACGGTGGTCTCCTTTTCGGTGCCTCAGAACTTCTCGGACCACGGCCGCAGGTCGAGCTCGTGCGTCCAGGCGTCGCGCGGCTGCGCATGCAGCATCCAGTAGGCGTCGGCGATGTGATCCGGGTCGAGGATGCCGTCCTGCGCCTTGAGGGCGTAGCGCGCCGGGAAGCGCTCGCGGATGAAGTCGGTGTCGATCGCGCCGTCGACCACCACGTGGGCGACGTGCAGGCCGCGCGGGCCGAGCTCGCGCGCCATCGACTGCGCCAGCGCCCGCAGCGCCATCTTGGCACCCGAGAACGCCGCGAAGTTGGCCGCGCCGCGCAGCGACGCCGTCGCGCCGGTGAAGACGATCGTGCCGCGTCCGCGCGCGACCATCCGCCGCGCCACCTCGCGCGCGCTCAGGAAGCCGGCCAGGCAGGCCATCTCCCAGACCTTGAAGTACTTGCGCGCGGTCTCGTCGAGGATGCTCTCGGGCACGTTGGCACCGATGTTGAACACCATCGCCTCGATCGGTCCGACGGTCGATTCGATGCGCTCGACCAGCGCCACCACCTCGTCCTCCCGGCGCGCGTCGCAGCCGAAGGCATGCGCCGTGCCGCCCTCGGCCTCGATGCGCGCGACCAGCGGCCGCAGCCGGTCGAGGTTGCGCCGCACCACGCAGGCCGCGAAGCCCTCGCGCGCGAAGCGCCGCGCGATGGCGCCGCCGGTGGCGTCGCCCGCGCCGACGACGAGCACCGCCGGGGCGGAGGGGGTCGTCGTCGTGTCCGGCGTCGGGGTCATCGGGGCTGCTCCTGTGCCTGGGCTCGGCGATTGCGGCCCGGTGCGGCCGGCCGGTCGCGCCCTATTCCTTGAAATAGACGATCTGGCTGCTGGTGGCCAGCAGCGTGCCGCGCGCGCTCCAGAGCTGCGCGGCCTGGTCGAAGAAGCCGTTCCGGAACTGCTGGCCGACGGCACGCCCGAGCAGGTGGCCCGTGCCGACCTCGGCCAGCTCGGCCGCGCCGACGTGGAAGTAGGTGGTGATCGACACCGTGCCGGCCGGCACCCGCGTCGCGCGGCGCAGCCAGACGCGCGGGTAGAACAGGTCGCTCATCGAGGCCAGCGCCGGGAAGTCGAGCGCGCGCGGCATCGCGTCGCGCACCCACAGCAGCGTCTCGCTGTGGTCGCCGCCGCCGTCCCACCGCGCCGGGATGCCGCCGCCGACCGGGCGCATCTCGTACTGCTCGATCCAGGGCACGCCGGCCGGGCCGAGGGTGACGCGCTCGACGGCCTCCGGCGCGGGCGCCTCGGGCATGGCCAAGTCGGTCGCGCCCCAGGTCTCGCGCCGCGCCGCCGTCACGACCGTCGCCGTGGTGGTGACCTGCGGCGCCCCGCTCGCGCCGGCCTGGGTGATCTGCACCGTCCAGTGCTGGGTCGAGCGGTTGGTGCGCACCGGCGTGGCCTGCACGTCGAAGGCGCCGGCCTCGATCGCGGCGGCGTAGTTCACCGTCAGCGCGATCGGCAGCCCCAGCAGGTCCGGATGCCGCAGCACCGCCTGCAGCACCACCGCCGCCGTCGT
>JAKONL010000465.1 GCA_022701965.1 Burkholderiaceae bacterium
GTAAACCAATTACTTACATAGCTTCCTGATTTTCCCGTCGACACAAAAAAACGTACAAATTCACACAAATGTCAAATAGTGCCTCGTTCACAATCCTTGAAAAAATGTGAACTAAATCATGTTTGCCGGGTATCCGCCTACGTCGAACGTGAAGCGGATGCCTCCAACGACAGAAGGCCCCCATGAACGCTTCCAGCCCCGCCCTGAGTGCCAAGCCGCGCTTCGCCTTCCTCGACTACGGCCGGGTCGTTGCCTGTGTGATGGTGGTGCTGTTCCACGCCGCGGGGACGGCCTCGAAGGACAAGTACTTCGGACCGCACGCCCTGAGCGACGTGATGGCGCTGGGCTTCGTGCGGATGCCGTTCTTCTTCGCGATGAGCGGATTCCTGCTCTCCTGGTTCTATCTGCGGCCCGGTGGCCAGCGCGTGGGTGCGGGCGAGTTCTTCGCGAAGCGGGCGAGCCGGCTGTTTCCGATGTACTGGATCGTGCTGCTGCTGGTGGCCGCCGCCGAAATCTTCGTGCTCAAGCGGCACGGCGAGATTCCCGAGGGATGGGACTGGTGGGCGATGGTGCTGCTGGTGCCGCGCGACGTGACGGTCGTGGGCGGTACGGGTGCGGCGCTGCTGTACCCGGCCTGGGTACTTCAGTACGAACTGGTCGGCTACCTGCTGATCGCCGCCGCCGTCGCCTCGCAGCGGGCGCGGCTCGCCTACCTCTACGGCTTTCCGGTGTTCTACGTGCTGTTCGCGGACAGTCCGGTCTTCGCGTTGCGTTTCCTGGGCTCCGACTGGCTGCTGATCTTCTGGCTCGGCGCCGTTGCCGCCTGCGCGGCGCGGACCTGGAGCGCCGAGCGTCTGCGGGCGGTGCTGCGCCTCTCGCTGGCGAGCCTGGTCGCGGCCATGGTGCTGCATTGGGCCGGCGGCGACGAGGAAGCGGTCACGGGCTGGAAGTCCTGGGTCAACATGGACCTCGCCTACGGGATCTGCTTCGCGCTTCTGATGGCGGGGATGATCAACCATTCGCGTGCAGCGCCCGCCGCGGCCGAGCCGGGCGCGATGTCGAGATGGGTGACCCGGATGGCGCTCTGGTCGTATGCGATCTTCCTGCTCCATGCGCCGGTCATCACGTTCGTCTGCCGTTTCCTGGTGAAGGCCGGCGTGTCCAACGAGGTGGGCTGGCCGTTGGCCGTGATGCTGTCGCTGGTGGTCTCGGTCGTTGCCGGCGCCGTGGCCGAACGGCTGATCGAAGCGCCGGTCGATCGGCTGATCGGACGGGCCTGGCGCTGGTTCAAGACCGGTCGGGCTGCAGCTGCGAGCGCCCGGTGAGTTCGGTCTCGCCGTCACCGGCCCCGTGAGCCGGCCGGCGGTCGACGTCTGGCGAGAATGAGGCCGATGCACTTCCCCGCCCCTGCACTCTCCCGCGTCCGCCTCGCCGCCGCGATTCTCGTCGCCGCCACCCTGACCACCGCCTGCGCCACGGCGCCGACCGCCCGGCCACCGCAGGCCGATGCCGCAGCCATCCCTTCGGCCGACGTCCACGAGGCGGCCTTCGCTGCATGGTTGGCCGCGTTCCGCCAGCGCGCCAAGGCGGCCGGCATCGCCGACTCGACCTTGTCGCGCAGCCTGGACGACGTGCGCTTCCTGCCGCGCGTGATCGAACTCGACGGCGCGCAGCCGGAATTCACCCGCACCGTCTGGGACTACCTCGACCGCACCGTCACGGCGCAGCGCGTGGCGACAGGTCGCGAAATGCTGGAGCGCATCCGGACCGAAGCGCCCGGCGTGCTGCGGCCCTACGGCGTGCCGCCGGAGGTCGTCGTCGCGATCTGGGGCATGGAGAGCAACTACGGCACGAATACTGGAGCGACGCCGACCCTCGACGCGCTGGCGACGCTCGGCTTCGAGGGCCGCCGCGCGAACTGGGCGGAGGACCAGCTGATCGCGGTGCTGCGGATCGTCGAGCGCGGGGATATCGCACCCGGGCGGATGATCGGTTCGTGGGCCGGCGCCATGGGGCAGACGCAATTCCTGCCGTCGAGCTTCCTGTCCTTCGCGGTCGATGCCGACGGCGACGGGAGGCGCGACATCTGGAGCAGCCTGCCGGACGTCGTCGCCTCGACGGCCAACTATCTGGCGAAGTCCGGCTGGCGCTCTCAGGAACCGTGGGGCGCCGAAGTACGACTGCCGCCGGGCTTCGACTTCGGCCGCGCCGACACGTTGGTCGTGCAGTCGGGCGCGCGATGGTCGGCCGAGGGCTTGACCTCTCCGGACGGCGCACGGCTGCCCGACATCGCCGAGGCCTCGGTGCTGCTGCCCGCCGGCGCACGCGGACCGGCATTCCTGGTCGGCGCGAACTTCCGCGCGATCCTGCGCTACAACAATTCGACGAGCTACGCACTCGCCGTCAGTCTGCTGTCGCAGCGGATCGCCGGTGGTGCCGACGTCGTCGCGCCCTGGCCTCGCGACCTCGCGGTGCTCGGCCGCAGCGACACGGCGGAACTCCAGCGCGCGCTATCGGCCCGGGGGTTCGAGAGCGGCGAACCCGACGGTGTCGCGGGTCCGGCCACGCGGACCGCGGTACGGGCCTACCAGCGCAGCGTCGGGTTGCCAGCCGACGGCCAGGCGGACGGCGACCTGCTCGCGCGCCTTCGCCGGGCGCCCTGAATCATGGCGCCGGCGTGAAGCGCTGCAGGCGCTTGCCGGTGTCGACCTCGGCGGTGAAGATGTTGCCCTTCGCGTCGATCGCGATGTTGTGCACCCAGTGGAACTGCCCCGCCATGCGCCCGTTGCGGCCGAAGGTGCCGACCTCGGCGCCGGTCTCGCGCGAGAGCACATGCACCTGGTTGTTGGCGCCGTCGGCCACGTACATGTAGCGCTGCGCGGGGTCGGGCGACAGCACCATGTCCCAGACCGAGCCGATCAGCCGCGTGTCCCTCGCGAGGAAAAACTCGCGCACGAACTCGCCCGACTTGCGGAAGACCTGGATGCGGTTGTTCTCGCGGTCGCAGACGTACAGCAGGCCGTCGGCGGCCAGGCGCACGCAGTGCACGGGGCTGCCGAACTGTCTCGACGGCGCCGCCGCCGGGTCGTAGACCGTCTTGGCGTCGTCGGGCCGGTTGCCGTAGGCGCCCCAGTGGCGCTTGTAGGCGCCGGTGGTCGCATCGAACACGATCACGCGCCGGTTGCCGTAGCCGTCGGCCACGTAGAGCTCGTTGGCGGCCGCGTCCACTTCCATGTGCGCCGGCTTGCCGAGCAGGCGCGTGTCGTTACTGCCGCCGGTCTGCCCGGCCTCGCCGATCTGCAGCAGGAAGCGGCCGTCGGCCGTGAACTTGAGCACCTGGTGGTCGGAATCGGCGTTGCCGGCGATCCAGACGTTGTCCTCGGCGTCGACGTAGATGCCGTGCTCGCGCTTGGGGAAGTCGAAGCCGGTGCCGGTCACGCCCCACGAACGCAGCACGTTGCCCTGCGGATCGAACTCGACGACCGAGGGCGCCGGCACGCAGCAGGCCGCGCGCGGCGGGTCGAAGGCGGCGGCCTTCTCGTCGTCGGTGAAGCTGCCCGGGCGGTGGATGATCCAGACGTGCTGGCGGCGGTCGACCGCCACGCCAGCGACAGCGCCCAGCTGCCATTTGCCGGGCAAGGGCTTGGGCCAGTACGGATCGACGACATAACGGGTGGCAGCCGGGCCATGGGCGGTGGCCGTCGACGTGCAGGCCGGCAGCGCTACCAACGCAGCCCCCGCGATCAGTGCCATGACAACTCGAGCGATCATTCTGCGGTCCTCCGGTGCGGGCCATTCTGTCTCGCGCAAGCCGCCACGGGTGGCCTCCGCGCTAGGGGTAAACGACCGTGACGATCGTCCGCACCACCCCTAAGGTTCGCGGCCATCACCGAAAGTCGTATGACATCACACGCATCTGAGCCTTCGTCCCCAAAGCCCCGAATCGGTCTGGTCGGCCTGGGCCTCATGGGCCACGGCATCGGCCGCAACCTGCTGAAGAACGGCTTTCCTCTCACCGTGATCGGCCACCGCAACCGGGCGCCAGTCGACAGCCTGGTCGGCCTCGGCGCCACGGATGCGGGCTCGCTCGACGCGCTCGTCGGCGCGGTCGACATCGTGCTGCTGTGCGTGACCGGCTCGCCGGCCGTGGAGTCGCTGGTCTACGGCGACGGCGGCATCCTGGCGCAGGCGCGACACGGCCAGATCGTGATCGACTGCTCGACCAGCGACCCGCGATCGAGCGTCGGCATCCAGCGCGACCTGCAGGCCGCCGGCGTGACCTTCGTCGACGCCCCGCTCGGCCGCACGCCGAAGGAGGCCGAGGCCGGCACGCTCAACGTGATGGTCGGCGCGACGCCGGAGGTGCTCGAGACCATCCGGCCGGTGCTCGCGGCCTTCGCCGAGAACGTGATCCACGTGGGCGACGTGCTGTCGGCGCAGAAGCTCAAGCTGGTCAACAACTACGTGGTGGTCGGCACGGTCGCGCTGATCACCGAGGCACTGCGCACCTGCGACCGTGTCGGCGTGGATCGCCGGTCGCTGCACGCGCTGATGAGCAAGGGGCCGCTCGCGAGCCCGCTGCTGCAGCTGACCGCCGGCGAGATCCTCGAAGGCAACCTCGACGCGATGAAGTTCTCGATCAGCAACGCGCACAAGGACATCGGCTACTTCGCCGGCATGGCCCAGGTTCCGGGCGACGGCGAATCGATGTCGGGCGAGCTCGTCGCGGTGCTGGCCGAAGCACTGCGCCAAGGCATGGGCGAGCGTTTCCTGCCCCACCTCGTCGAGCTCGGACGCCCGGGCGACACCCGACCGAACCCCTGACCCGGAGACCTCGATGACATCAAGACCCACACCCTTCCTGCCTCGCCACCTGGCGGCCTTCCTTGCCGCGTCGGCCCTGGCGCTGGCCGCATCGTCGGCACAGGCGGCCGACTATCCGGCGCGTCCGGTCGAACTCGTCGTCGCCGCATCGGCGGGCGGCGGCACCGACGTCGTGGCGCGCGCCTTCGCCGAGGCGGCCCGCAAGCACCTGCCCCAGCCGCTGATCGTGGTCAACAAGCCCGGCGCCGCCAGCGCGATCGGCTTCGCCGAGGTCGCGAACGCGAAGCCCGACGGCTACAAGGTCGGCGTGATGAGCGTGAACCTCGTGATCCTGCCGACGCTCGGACTGATGAAGGTCACGGCCGACGATTTCGTCCCGGTCGCGCGGCTGAACTTCGACCCGGCGGCCATCACGGTGCGCGCCGATTCGCCGTGGAAGACCGTCGAGGAATTCATCGCCGAGGCGAAGAAGAAACCCGGCGGCATGCAGGTGGGCAACGGCGGCGTGGGCGATATCTGGCATGTCGCCGCCGCCGCGGTGGAAGACCGCACCGGCACGCAGTTCAACCACGTCCCGTTCCAGGGTGCCGCGCCGGCGGTCGCGAGCCTGCTCGGCGGCCACGTCGACGCGATCACGGTCAGCCCCGGCGAGGTCGTGCAGCACGTGCAGGGCGGCCGGCTCAGGGTGCTGGCGATCATGGCCGACCAGCGGCTCGGCGGCGCCTATGCGGCGGTGCCGACGCTCAAGGAGCGCAACGTCGACCTGTCGATCGGCGTCTGGCGCGGGCTCGCGGTGCCCAGGGGCACGCCGGCAGACGTCGTGCAGACGCTGCGCACGGCGACCCGGACCGCGGCGGCCGAGCCGGCCTACCGCGAGACGCTCGCCCGCGCCAACCTCGGCGATTCGTATGCCGACGCGGACGTCTTCAAGGCCGAGATCGAGAGCGATCGCCAGTCGCTCAAGAAGGTGCTCGAGAAGCTGGTCATCCAGAAGTGACCGCCCGTGTCTTCGACGCACTGCGGCAGCGGTCGGAGCAGTACTTCACCTCGTCCCAGTCCTTCGCCCACTTCTTCCGCCAGGTGAACGGCAGCCCGCAGTGGGCGCAGATCTTCTGCGGCAGGTCGGCTTTCTTTCGCATGCGCATGTGAACGCTCCGGATTTCGATGCGGCATCATCGGGCACATGTCCATCGAACGCCGCCGATTCCTCCAGACCGGCGCCTCCGCCGTCGTCGCCCTGCTGGCGCAAGGCTGCGCCCGACCGCTGGAAACCTCCGCTTCGCGCCACGAGGCGCCTCTGCTCGGCTTCGGGCAGGTCGGCCCCACGCTGAGCGACACGATCACGCTGCCGCCCGAGTACACGCACCAGGTGCTCTACCCGTGGGGTACGCCGACCGGGGTCGCCGGAAACATGCCGGCCTTTCTCCCCGATGCCACCAACGGTGCGGCCGACCAGGCGGTGCAGGCCGGCATGCATCACGACGGCATGCACTTCTTCCCGCTCGGCGCGGCGCGCGGCCTGCTGGTGATGAACCACGAGTACACCGACGAACGGCTGCTGCATGCCGACGGCGTCGACCGCTGGACCGAGGAGAAGGTGCGCAAGTCGCTGCATGCGATGGGCGTGTCGGTGATCGAGATCGAGCGCGACGCCCAAGGCCGGTGGACGCAGGTACTGCCCTCGCCCTATGCGCGCCGCATCCACGGCCGCACGCCGATCCGGCTGTCCGGCCCCGCGGCCGGCACGCCGCTGATGCGGACGACCGCCGACCCGGGCGGAACGCAGGTCTTCGGCACCTTCGCCAACTGCGCGATGGGCGTCACGCCATGGGGTACCTACCTGACCTGCGAGGAGAACTTCCACGGCTACTTCGGTGGGCCGAAAGCCGATGCCGTGCGCGCCGACGCGGCCCAGCGCCGCTACGGCACGGTGGCCGGCAGGCAGTGGGTCGAGTACTGGCGCTTCGACGAGCGCTTCGACGTCACCCGGCATCCCAACGAGCCGAATCGATTCGGCTGGGTGGTGGAGATCGATCCGTTCGACCCGGACTCGACACCGGTCAAGCGCACCGCACTCGGCCGCAAGCGCCAGGAAAGCGCGACCTGCACCCTGACGCGCGACGGCCGCGTCGCCGTCTACATGGGCGACGACACGACCTTCGAATACGTCTACAAGTTCGTCAGCCGCGACAGGGTACGCCCCGGGCAGGACGCCGCCGCGCGAGCCGCGAACCGCGACCTGCTCGACCACGGCACGCTTCATGCGGCCCGCTTCGACGCCGACGGACGCGGTCGCTGGATCGAGCTCGTCCACGGCCGGGGCGGCGTCGACCGCGCCAGCGGGTTCTCCGACCAAGCCGACGTGCTGGTGCACGCGCGGCTCGCGGGCGACGCGGTCGGCGCGACGAAGATGGACCGGCCCGAATGGATCGCGGTTCACCCCGGCACCGGCGAGGTCTACGTCACGCTGACCGGCAACGCCCAGCGTGGCGCGCCCGGCCATCCGGCTCCCGACGCCGCCAATCCGCGCACGGCCAACCTCTTCGGCGGCATCCTGCGCTGGCGCGAGGACGACGGCGACGCCGGCAGCCTCGGTTTCGCCTGGGACCATTTCGTGCAGGCGGGCGACCCGGCCGTCGCGGAGGTTTCCGCCCGTTATCCGCGCCCCGACGACGACGCCTTCGGCAATCCCGACGGCCTGCATTTCGACAGCGCCGGTCTCCTGTGGATCCAGACCGACATGGGCGGGCAGGCGATGGGCGAAGGCGCCGCGAAGGCGCTGGGCAACAACCAGCTGCTGTGCGCCGAGCCGGCCAGCGGGCGCATCCGGCGCTTCATGGTGGGCCCGTCGGGCTGCGAGGTCACGGGCTGCGTCGTGACGCCCGACCGCCGCACGCTGTTCGTCAACATCCAGCATCCGGGCGAGCGCCGCGACGACGGCACGGGCACGCTGAACAGCGCCTGGCCGGACGGCCACCTGCCCGCCAGCGTGCGTCCGCGTTCGGCGACGGTGGCGGTGCGCCGGCGCGACGGCGGCATCGTCGGCACCTGAAATTCTTTCTTCTATCCGGGAACCCGCAATGAACCCAAGCACCTCGCAGGACCGCAGGGTCGCCATCGTCACCGGCGCCTCGCGCGGCATCGGCGCCGCGATCGCCAGACGGCTGGCCCACGACGGACATGCGGTCGTCGTGAACTACGCCGGCAACGCGGCGGAAGCGGCGAAGGTCGTGGACGCCATCGTGGCGGCGAGCGGCGCGGCCGTCGCCGTGCAGGCGAACGTGGCCAGAAGCGCCGACGCGCGCCGGCTCTTCGACGAAGCCGTCGCCGCCTTCGGCCATGTCGACGTGCTGGTCAACAACGCGGGCGTGATGGCCGCGGCGCTGCCGATGCTGGCCGACACCGACGACGCGACCTTCGACCGCCTGTTCGACGTCAACGTCAAGGGCAGCTTCAACACCATGCGCGAGGCCGCGACCCGGCTTCGTGCGGGCGGCCACATCGTCAACTTCTCGACCAGCGTGATCGGACTGGCGCTGCCCGGCTACGCGATCTACGCCGCGACCAAGGCCGCGATCGAGGTCATGACCAACATCCTCGCCAAGGAGATGCGCGGCCGGAACATCACGGTCAACGCCGTCGCACCGGGACCCACGGCCACGGCGCTGTTCTTCGACGGCAAGACGCCCGAGCAGATCGAGCGGATGGCGAAGATGGCGCCGCTGGAGCGGCTCGGCGAGCCCGAGGACATCGCGCGTGCCGTCGCGATGCTGGTGGGCGGCGACGCGGGCTGGATCAACGGCCAGACGCTGCGCGCCAACGGCGGGCTCGTCTGAGGAGGACGGCGATGGGTTCCGACGGCCACGACGATGGCGACAGCGACGGTCCGAGGACGCTCGCGGGCATCCGCATCCTGAGCCTGGCGCTCAACCTGCCCGGGCCGGCGGCATTGATGCGCTGCCGCGCGCTGGGTGCGATCTGCGTGAAGCTCGAGGCACCGGGCCCGGCCGGCGCACCGACCGATCCGATGGCGCGGTATGCCGCCAACGCCTACGAGGAACTGCACGAGGGCATCCTGCTCGTGCAGGCCGACCTGAAGACGCCGGAAGGGCAGGCGACGCTGGCGGCCGAACTGGTACGGACGGACGTGCTGCTCACGTCGTTCCGCCCGTCGGCGCTGGCGAAGCTCGGCCTGGGATGGGACGCGCTGCACGCGCGATATCCGCGACTCTCGATGGTCGCGATCGTCGGCGGCACGGGGTCGGACGCCGAGACACCGGGCCACGACCTCACCTACCTGGCTGAGAACGGACTGGTGCAGGGACTCGATCTGCCGCCGACGCTGTATGCCGACATGGCCGGCTCCATGATGGCGAGCGAGGCGGTGTTGCAGGCGCTGCTGCACCGGGCGCTGCACGGCACGGGTCTGCGGCTTGAAGTCGCGCTGTCGGAGGCAGCTCGTCGTCTCGCGCTGCCGCGCCGCTGGGGACTCACGCAGCCGGACGGCGCGGTGGGCGGTGCGCACGCCGGCTACGAGGTGTACCGCTGCCGAGGCGGACGCGTGGCGGTCGCGGCGCTCGAACCGCACTTCGCGCAGCGGCTGTGCGCCGTGGCCGGACTCGGTCCACAGGCGCATCACCGCATGTTCGATCCGTCGACGCATGCGGCGATCGGCGCATTCTTCGAGACGCTGGACGCGGCCAGGATCCAGGCATTGGCACGATCGCACGATCTTCCGCTACATGCCATGCGCGACTGAGTAGGGCACATGGAATCGTCACAAATCTGTCATATGCAGGTTGCGACAATCCACCGCTTGTAAGTAAGAGGAACTACTCATGAACGCCATCAAGTCGGCCCGGAAATTCATCGTTTCCAACCCTGCGAGCGAGTCGTCCCGCACGCTGGCGCAACTGGTCCTGGCCCTCGAATCGGAGACGAAATTCGAGATCGCGGACCTCTACAAGCTCGAACTCGAAACCTTCGAGATCGCCATCGACATCCTCAAGGAGTGGCGCATCGACCGCTACTACGCCGGCAAGGCGAAGCTGTTCGATCTGTCGATGCAGGTGGCGAGCCTGCCGGGCTGAGCGACGTCGACGAATGCAAGAGCCCGCCGACCGGCGGGCTCTTTGCATTGAGATCGGCCTGCGGGACCAACCCTCAGCGCGTCCTCCGACGCTCAGCGCACCTTGCGGAATCCCTTGCCAGGCACGCCGGCCGGCGGCCGGGCGGCGCCGGTATCGCGCGGCGGCAGGCCGGTGTGCTGCGTGAGGATGCGGCCCTTCGACGGCTTGACCGGCGCGAGCCTGACCGCATCGGCCTTCGCGGTGGCCGGCACGGCGGTCGAATTCTTCTTGCGCGCGCTGGTGTAGCCGCCGTCCGTCAGGGGCTGCCACGTCGGGATCAGGTGGTGCTTGCCATTGCCGATCAGGTCGGCGCGCCCCATCGACTTGAGCGCCTCGCGCAGCAGCGGCCAGTTGTTGGCGTCGTGGTAGCGCAGGAAGGCCTTGTGCAGTCGGCGGCGCTTGTCGCCGCGCACGATGTCCACGGTCTCGCTGGTGCGCGTGATCTTCCGCAGCGGATTGCGGCCCGAGTGGTACATCGTCGTAGCCGTCGCCATCGGCGACGGGTAGAACGTCTGCACCTGGTCGGCGCGGAATCCGTTCTTCTTCAGCCAGATCGCGAGGTTCATCATGTCCTCGTCGGTGGTGCCGGGATGCGCGGCGATGAAGTACGGGATGAGGTACTGCTTCTTCCCGGCTTCGGCCGAGAATTTCTCGAACATCTGCTTGAACTTGTCGTAGCTGCCGATGCCGGGCTTCATCATCTTCGTGAGCGGGCCCTGCTCGGTGTGCTCGGGCGCGATCTTGAGATAGCCGCCGACGTGGTGCTGCACGAGTTCCTTGACGTATTCCGGGCTCTGCACGGCCAGGTCGTAGCGCAGTCCGGAGCCGATCAGGATCTTCTTGATGCCCCTGAGCGAGCGCGCGCGGCGATAGATCTTGATGAGCGGATCGTGGTTGGTGCCGAGGTTCGAGCAGATGCCCGGATACACGCAACTGGGCTTGCGGCAGGCCGCCTCGATCTCCGGACTCTTGCAGCCGAGCCGGTACATGTTGGCCGTCGGCCCGCCGAGGTCGGAGATCGTGCCGGTGAAGCCGGTGACCGAGTCGCGGATGGCCTCGACCTCCTTGATGATCGATTCCTCGGAGCGGCTCTGGATGATGCGGCCCTCGTGCTCGGTGATCGAGCAGAAGGTGCAGCCGCCGAAGCAGCCGCGCATGATGTTCACGCTGAAGCGGATCATCTCCCAGGCCGGGATCTTGGTCGCGCCGTCGT
>JAKONL010000490.1 GCA_022701965.1 Burkholderiaceae bacterium
TCGACGGCCAGGAGAACCCGCTGGCGATCATCTCCACCGCCAAGCTCTACGAAGTGCAGAAGTTCTGCTCGCTGAGCAACCACATGTGGGACGGTTTCTGGTTCCTCGGCAACCGCCGGGCCTGGGAAAAGCTTCCGGCCGACCTGCAGGCGATCGTCGCGAAGAACATCAACGCGGCCGGCATGAAGGAACGCACCGATGTCGCCGAGCTCAACGCCGGCCTCCAGAAGGAGCTCGCCGGCAAGGGCATGACCTTCAACCAGCCCGACCCGGCGGCCTTCCGCGACCAGTTGCGCAAGGCCGGCTTCTACGGCGAGTGGAAGGGCAAGTACGGCGACGAGGCCTGGGCACTGCTCGAACGCACGACCGGCAAGCTTGCGTGATTCCCGGTGGCTTGCGCGCTGGCGCCGGCCGACATCGTGGTGCCCGTCCCTGAGCGGTCGGGCTTCCTCCGACCCGGACGGCAACCGCGCAGCCGGCCTAGCCGCGCAGCTTCTCGAGTTCGTTCGACACGATCTCCGCCACCTTGCGCAGCGCATCGATCTGCCGGCTGCCGAGCGCCGTACGCGGCGAATGGCTGATGCAGCACAGGGAGCCGTAGACCTCACCGTTGCGCAACGTCACGGGGACACTCAGGTACGCGGCGATGTTGAGCGCCGCGGTACCCGGCAGGGCGACGGCCTCCGGTATCTGCAGCACGTCGGGGATCGCATTGGGAAAGCGGCCGTCGATGACCCGCTTGCAGTAGGTCTGCGCCAGATGGGTGGAGTCGCCCACGGACATCATCGAGGCGGAGACCGGCTTGGCATCCACGTGGCGCAGCGTGAGGCGATCGTCGCCGAACTCGGAAACGAAGGCGATGTCCATGTCCAGCAGCGAGCGCATCGTGCGCAGCAGATCCTGGATCACCTGGTTCGACGTGCCCGCGTCGCTCGGTCCGGCGACCGTGAAATGGGATTGCGCCCGAGCCGAAGGCAGCGTCGAAGCCGCGGCCGAGAACGAAGACAAGGTGGCGTCCATGGATCTGCTTTCCTTCAATGGAGGGGGAACATGGACCGGCGTCGCTGCCGCGGATCCGTGGACTTGTCGTGGAAAGACCGTTCTTCGAATGAAGCTCTGGTGCGATGCATGAACAATTATTGTTGCACTTTGTGCCTAATTCAACTGTTTCTCACATAAGTAGTGTGAACTTTGCCACTAATCGATCGCGCTTCTACATCGCTACGCCGCTTCAGGCCGGGTTCGGTCGAAGCTCCTCGCGTCGCTGCAGCGCTGCGATGAACCATCGGTCGTAGAGCCATTCGAGGTGTTCGAAGGTCTTCGATCGTACGGCCGTGGAGCCAGCGGGCGGCTTGCGTCGCTGCGACACCAGCGGTCCCGCGGCCTCGTAGACGCCGCAGAGGATGCCGCGCAGGGTGTTCTTCAGCAGCTTCTCGTCGAGGTCGCCGTAACGGATCCCGACGGCGATGAATTCGAAGTAGTTCAGCAGATAGCGCAACGCGGCGATCTGCGCCTCGGGCTGCGATGCCGCCACCTCGGCCGCATTCAGCCGGTAGAGCCCGCCGCTGGGGCTGAAATACCGTGCGTTCACGAGCCGCGTCTGGCTCATGTAGGTCTCCGAGAGGCGGGAGGACAGCAGCGTCGTCACGGTGTGCTGGCGGATCGAGTTGCGCATCGTCACGATGGCCGAGATGATCCATCCCGCCACGGCGGCGATCACGCCGAGAAGGACGACCCACTGGGATTTCTCGAGTCCCGCCGGCGGCTCGCTCAGGATGAAGTGCTGGTGGCCGGCCAGTTCGAAAAGCGAGAAGACCACGGTCGACGCCAATACGACCGCCAGCAAAAAGCCCAGTACTCGACTGGGCTTTTTGGGGTTCTTCGGCGGGTTGTCAGCCCAGGCCATCACCTTCCCGGTGCAGCGTGTGCATGTTCATGGCGTCCCTCGATGTCCTTTGAATGCCCGCCAGGGGTGCGAGCGATGGAAGAAGCGGATTCCCTGTTCGACCGGGCAATTTTGACACGCAATCCAGTGCACGCAAACCCGTACCACAAAAGCCGTTCGGAGTTGAGGCGATCGACCCGCGTGTATCGAATCGGTGAACCCGCGATCCGCTGCTGGTACGAAGGTGTTGCAAATGCTAGTTTCAAAGTGTGCCGATTCCGGCATGCCTCAGAAAGTCCAACATGAAGAAGATCGCTCTCGCCCTTGCCACGCTCGTCGTCTCCGTGGCCGCCGTTTCCCAACCCGGACCTCCCCAGCGCCCCGTGGCGCCCCACATGGACCGCCAGCAGATGCAGCCGCATGGCCGCCCGCACGGCGCGAAGAAGCGCAAGGTCTGGGTGCCGGCCCATCGCGAGCACGGCCGCATGGTGCGCGGCCACTACGCCTGGCGCTGATACGAGACGCCGGCGAACGCCCAACTCACGGACTGCCGGCCTGCGTTTCGTGCTCGACCACGATCGATGCCTCGACGCGACGGCTGATCTCCAGGCGCAGCAGTGCGGGCAGCCGATCGATCGATGCCAGCACGAACACGCCGACCCCGACGACGGCCAGCAGCGGCAGCACCCACTCGATGCCCGGGAAATACAGGTCGTTCATGGACATTCCTCCGTTGGATGCGCCAGACGAGGCCGATGGCGTGGCGGCAGTGTGTGGCAAGCGCGGCAGGCATGCCATACGCCATTTGGATAACGCTGCCGCCGGTGTCGGCTGGACGAGGCGTCAGCCGCCTTCGTCGCCGTCCACGCTGGCGCTCCAGCGGGTTCCCCAGCCGCGCGCCGCGCCGTCGAGGTCGCGCCGCTCGCGCTTGGTAGGCCGGCCCTGCGCGATGGCCAGCGCCGGCTCGCTGCCCAGGCGCCGCTGCTCGCGCGCCTCGGCCTGCGCGGCGAGACTCTCCGGCGTTTCGTCGTAGAGCTTCTGCGCGACGGGTGCGGGCCCGCGCTGGCCGCTCAGGCCCAGCACGACGACATGGCGGGTGGTCGCGCCCTGGCGCAGCGACACCCGGTCGCCGGCCTTGAGTTCGCGCGACGCCTTGACGACGTCGCCGTTGACCTGCACCCGGTGCTTGCCGAGTTCCTCGGCGGCGAGCGAGCGGGTCTTGAAGAAGCGCGCGGCCCAGAGCCACTTGTCGATCCGCAGTCGATCCATCGTCATCCTTGTTCCAGAGGCAGCCATACGGTGGCGTCCAGGCCGACGATATGGCTGCCGTTCTCGCGGTTTTCAAGCGATATCGCACCGTCGAGCGTCTGCACGATCTCGCGGCAGATCGCCAGGCCGAGTCCCGAGCCGCCGGAGGTGTCGCCGGCGGAGAAGGGCGCGAACAGTCGCGCGCGCAGTTCCCGGGAAATGCCCGGCCCCGCGTCCTGGATGCGCAGCACCGCCATCGCCTGGTCGATGCCCACCCGCACCGTGAGCGCACCGCCCGCGGGGCTGTGCTTGATCGCGTTGTGCAGCAGGTTGCGGCTGAGTTCCTGCAGCATCCAGAGGTGCGCGTGCACCGGAACCACCCCGGCATCGAGCTCGAAGTCCAGCGCCTTGTCGGCGATCAGCGGCGACACGTCGAGCGCCACCTCGCGCACCACGTCGCCGAAATCCACCGTGCTCGATTCGGGCCGCTGGCGCAGCTGCTCGACCTTGGCGAGCGACAGCATCTGGTTGGCCAGCGCGGTGGCGCGCGAGACCGTGTGGTCGATCTCGGCGAGGGCCTGCTCGGGCGGCACGTCGCCGCGACGGGCCGACTGGACCTGCGCCTTCAGCACCGCGAGCGGCGTGCGCAACTGGTGCGCGCTGTCGCGCACGAAGCGCTTCTGGTGGTCGAGCAGCGCCTGCAGCCGGCTCATGACGCGGGTGGTGGCCTCCAGCAGCGGGCGCAGCTCGCGCGGCGCGCCGCGCGCATCGATCGGCGTGAGGTCGTC
The DNA here is from genome assembly GCA_022701965.1 of Burkholderiaceae bacterium. Next base: position 3,922 of record JAKONL010000490.1, read on the forward strand.
GGCGGCCCGGGCCTCGATCGCCTCGCCGAGCTCGCGCACCGGCTGCGTCGCGCGCTGCACGACCAGCGCGGTGACCAGCGCGATCACGCCGAGCAGCACCAGCTGGCGCCAGAGCGTGTCGACCAGGAGCGTGCGGGCGAGCGTGCGGCGCAGCTCCAGCGTCTCGGCGACCTGGACCACCGCCATCCCGCGCCCCCTGGCGCTGGCCACCGGCTGCAGCAGCACGCCCACGCGTACGGGCTGGCCGCGGAACTCGGCGTCGTAGAAATCCACCAGCGCCGCATAGGCCGAACGGACCGGCATCGTGCCGCGCCAGGCAGGCAGCTCCTCGTAGCCGGAGATCATCCGGCCGTCGAGCGTCGAGACCCGGTAGAAGAGAAGGCTCTGGTTGTCGGCCTCGAAGGCCTCGAGCGCCGAATACGGCACTACCGCGCGCAGCACCGCCGCGTCGTCGTAGCCGGTCACGTCAAGCTGCTCGCCGATGGTCTTGGCCGAAGCCAGCAGCGTGCGGTCGTAGGCGAGCGTCGCCGCGGCCAGGCTCTGGCGATAGAGGCTCACGCTGTTGATGGCGATCAGGAGGGTCACGGGAACGAGGATCCCCACCAGCAGCCGGACGCGCAGCGACCAGGCGCCCGCGGTGCGCACGCCCGCCTCGTGGCGCTCCTGCTTCACACGTCGTATGCGCCGTATGCGCCGCGGCAGACTCATGCGTTGGCGCGCAGCAGGTAGCCCAGACCGCGCAGCGTCATCAGCGTCGCGCCGGTGCCGGCGAGTTTCTTGCGAAGGCGATAGACCACGACCTCGACCGCCTCGTACTGCACGTCGGCCTCGCCGGGAAAGACCAGCTCGAAGAGCCGTTCCTTGCCGACCGCATGTCCCGGCTTGACCATCAGCGCCTTGAGCAGCGCAAGCTCGCGCGGCGTCA
>JAKONL010000493.1 GCA_022701965.1 Burkholderiaceae bacterium
ACGACGGCCACCTCGCAGCGGTCGAAGCCGAGCCCCTCGCGCAGCACGCCGCCGCGCGCGACCTCGAACACCGCCGCCTCGACATCGGGGTGCAGCAGCACGTTGCGTGCGCTCTTCGGGCCGCTGCAGTCGCCGCTGTCGGTCTGCCGGCCGTCGACCCAGACGCCGTCGGTGTTGGTCATGCCGGTGCGCAGCCCGCTGGCCATGAACAGGTGGTTGACCAGGCGCGCGGTGGTGGTCTTGCCGTTGGTGCCGGTGACGGCGACCACCGGGATGCGGCCGTCGTCGCCGTGCGCGAAGAGCGTGTCCATGATCGCCGCACCGACGTCGCGGCCGCGCCCGAACGACGGCGAGATGTGCATCCGCAGCCCCGGCGCGGCATTGACCTCGACCACGCCGCCGTGCTGCTCCTCCAGGGGCCGCAGCACGTTCTCGCAGACCATGTCGACGCCGCAGATGTGCAGGCCGACCATCTTCGCGGCGTCGACGGCGCGCGCGGCCACCTCGGGATGCACGGTGTCGGTGACGTCGGTGGCGGTGCCGCCGGTCGAGAGGTTCGCGTTGTTGCGCAGCACCACGCGCTGGCCGAGCGCCGGCACGCTGGCCGGCGTCATGCCCAGCGACTCGAGCCGGCCGACGGCGATGGCGTCGAGCCGGATCTTGGTCAGCGAAGTGGCGTGGCCTTCGCCGCGGCGCGGGTCGAGGTTGACGGCGTCGACCAGCTGCTGCACGGTCGAGCTGCCGTCGCCGATCACCTGCGGCGGATCGCGGCGGGCCGCGGCGACCAGCCGGTCGCCCACCACCAGCAGCCGGTAGTCGAAGCCCGGCAGGAATTTCTCGACCATCACTTCGCCGTATTCGGCCGCCGACGCGTAGGCCGCGTCGAGCTGCTCGCGCGTCACGATGTTGACCGTCACGCCCTTGCCCTGGTTGCCGTCCTGCGGCTTCACGACCACCGGCAGGCCGATGTCCTGCGCCGCGGCCCAGCCGTCCTCGGCGCTCGTCACCGGCCGCCCGCGCGGCACCGGCACGCCGGCGGCGTCGAGCAGCTGCTTGGTGAGCTCCTTGTCCTGCGCGATGGCCTCGGACACGCCGCTGGTGCTGTCGACCTCGGCGGCCTGGATGCGGCGCTGCTGCACGCCCCAGCCGAACTGCACCAGGCTGCCGCGCGTGAGGCGGCGGTGCGGGATGCCGCGCGCGGTCGCGGCGTCGACGATCGAGCCGGTGCTCGGACCGAGGCGCTCGGACTCGTCGAGGTCGCGCAGTTCCGCCAGTGCGGCGGCGGCATCGAAGGTCGCGCCTTCGACCTGCAGCGCGGCGTCGATCAGCTCGACCGCCAGCGCCACCGCGCGGCGGCCGACGGCTTCCTCGCCGTACTGCACCGCGACCTGGTAGACGCCGTCCTCGAGCGTGCGCGCGGTGTGGCCGAAGACCACGGCGCTGCCGGCCTGCGACTGCAGCGCGAGCGCGGCGTTCTCCAGCACGTGCGCGAGCGCCAGCGGCTGGCCGAGCACCATCGGATGCAGCTCGCCGATGGTCGGGAACAGCGAGCGCAGCCGGGTCTCGAAACCGTCGAGCCGGCCGACGGCGTTCTCGTCGCCGCGGCAGGTGACGACGGCCTCGATGGAGGTATGGCGGCTCCAGAGATTCGGGCCGCGCAGGGCGCGGATGCGGGTGACTTCCATGGGGACGATCAGGCGAGTTGGGCCAGGCGGGCGTCGTGGACGGCCGGGTCGGCGGATGGAACGGTCTGCGACAGCTGCAGCGACGCGAGCGCGGCCTGCAGGTCGGCCTCGAAGGCCTCGGCGCCGGCGCCGATCAGGTTCAGCGGAATGCCCAGCGCCCAGCCGGCGGCGACGGCGGCCAGCAGGCTCTCGACGCTCACGCCGACGTGCGTGGCACGCCAGACGGTCAGCCGGCCGAGGCCGGGCAGGAACGACTCGCTGCTGCCGTTGGCCAGCACCACGCGGTCCTGGCGCACCAGCACGGCGCGGCCGCCGGCGCTCTGGTGGGCGACGAGCGCCGGCGCCTGGGCGTCGGCCGCATACAGCACGACCGCGCCGTCGCACAGCGGGCCGAGCGCGGCCACGCGCGGATCGTCGGCGTTGAGCACCGCCGTGCCTTCGGCCAGCACCACGTCGACCTGCGTGCGCAGGACGCGCACCAGCTGGTCGCTCTCGGTGATGTCGAACTCGGCCAGCGCCTCGGCGCCGCCCAGGTCGGTCACGATGCCGACGTGGCAGCGGTCGTAGGGCAGGCCGTCGCGCAGGATCGTCGCCGCGCCGTTCTCGATCACGACGGCCTCGGTCGCGCGGTTGACCAGCAGGCGGTGGCCGGCCTCCCAGTGCGCGCTGTCGCGCGCGTCGACCCGGCGGCGGTCGAGGAACAGGCCGTCGCGGCAGGCCAGCCCGGTGTAGCGCCCGCCCAGGCCGAGCAGCCAGGCCACCAGTCGCGCCAGCACGGCCGCGTCGCGCGAGCCGGCGACGCCGACCACCGGGATGCGCCCGGCGAGCTGGCCTTCGTCGGCTTCCGGGTACAGGTGGTCGCAGATCGCCCGGCCGACCGGGCGCGGCGAGCCGACCGCCGGCTTCAGGTGCATCAGCAGGCCAGGACCGGCGTTGACCTCGACGATCGCGCCGCGCTGGGCGCCGAGTGGCTTGCCGATGTCCTCGGCCACGAGGTCGATGCCAGCGATGTCCAGCCCGACCACGCGCGCGGCCAGCACGGCGGCGTGCGCGACCTCGGGATGGACCAGGTCGGTGCAGTCGACGCCCAGGTTGCCGTTGCGCTGGATCGTGACCACGCGGCCGGCGTCGGGCACCGACGCGCCGTCGAGCGACTGGCGCTTCAGTTCGAGCTGCAGCTTGGCGTCGGTGGGCAGGTCGATCAGGTCGAGCGGGAATTCTTCCTCGGCGCCGCGGCGCGGGTCGCTGTTGAGCTGGCTGTCGATCAGCGCCGCCACGCTGGAGGTGCCGTCGCCGGTCACCGTGATGACCGCGCCGCGCGCCGCCGCCACGACCTGCCCGCCGATCACCAGCAGCCGGTGCTCGAAGCCGCGCACGAAGCGCTCGACCATCACGTCGCTGCCCTCGGGCTCGGCCACGGCATAGGCGGCCACGACCTCCTCGCGCGTCGTCAGTTCGAGCGACACGCCGCGGCCGTGGTTGGCATCCGACGGCTTGACCGCCACCGGCAGGCCGATGTCCTCGGCGGCTTCCCAGGCTTCCTCGGCGCTCTCGACGATCCGTCCCTCGGGCACCGGCACGCCGCAGGCCTGCAGCAGCGACTTGGTGAGTTCCTTGTCGCTGGCGATGGATTCGCCGATGGCGCTGGTGTGATCGGTCTCGGCGGTCCAGATGCGCTGCTGCTCGGCGCCGTAGCCCAGCTGCACCAGGTTGCCGGCGTTCAGGCGCATGTGCGGGATGCCGCGGTCGGTCGCGGCGGCGACGATGGCGGCGGTGCTCGGGCCGAGGTAGCAGTCCTCCAGCTTGCCGCGCACCGCGTCGACCGCGGTATCCCGCACATGCGCCTGAACGACGGCAACCTGGTGCA
>JAKONL010000505.1 GCA_022701965.1 Burkholderiaceae bacterium
GAATTGAACAGCCTCGGCCAGCCGCCCGAGCGCGCCGCGCACCGGGCCGAACTCGTCAGGCATTTCGAGCAGCACGCCGAAGCGCTCGACGAAGATGGCAGGCGCCGCCTGCACAGCAATCCGCTGCGCATCCTCGACACCAAGAATCCCGGCATGAGGGACGTGGTCGCGGCCGCGCCGAAGCTCATCGACTTCCTCGGTGCCGAATCGCTCGCGCACTTCGAGGGGCTGCAGGCGATCCTGCGTGCGAACGACATCGCCTTCACGATCAACCCGCGTCTCGTGCGCGGCCTCGACTACTACAACCTGACCGTCTTCGAGTTCGTCACCGATCGGCTCGGCACCCAGGGCACGGTCTGCGCCGGCGGACGCTACGACGACCTGGTCGCACAGATCGGCGGCAAGCCCGCGCCCGCGGTCGGCTGGGCGATGGGCGTCGAACGCGTTCTGGAACTGGTCAGGGAGCAGGGCGCCGACGTGCCGATGCCCGTGCCGGATGTCTATGCCGTGGTGCCCGACGCCGCCGCCATGCCGGTCGCGCTGCGCGCCCTGCAGGCGTTGCGCGCGGCCGGCGTGTGCGTGCAGATGCATGCCGCGACGGCCGACGGTCTGGGCAGCTTCAAGTCGCAGTTCAAGAAGGCCGATGCCAGCGGCGCTGCGTACGCGCTGGTCTTCGGCGGCGACGAGCTGGCGCGCGGCGAGGTCACCGTGAAGGCGCTGCGCGACGGCAGCGGGGTCCAAAAGGCACGCAATCTGTCCGATCTGCCGGCCTGGGCCGCCACCCTACAATCCCCGGCTCCCAACGACTGACAGCGCATGGCAACCCATCTCGATCTCGAAGAACAGGAACAGCTCGATCAGCTCAAGCATTTCTGGAACACCTACGGCACGCTCATCACATGGATCGTGCTGCTCGCGGCCGGCGCGTTCATGGCCTGGAACGGCTGGCAGTATTTCCAGCGCAGCAAGGCCGCCCAGGCCTCGGCGCTCTACGACGAGATCGAGCGCAGCGCGCAGGCTGGCGATGCCGAGCGGATCGAGCGTGCGCTCGGCGTGATGAAGGACAAGTTCGCCCGCACCGCCTATGCGCAGCAGGCCGGCCTGCTGGCTGCCAAGACGCTGCGCGAGAAGGAGAAGGGCGACGCCTCGCGCGCCGCGCTCGACTGGGTCGCGCAGAACGCCGTCGATCCCGGTTACCAGGCGATCGCCCGGTTGCGTCTGGCTGCCGAGCTCCTCGACACCAAGGCCTACGACGAGGCGCTCAAGCAACTCGCCAGCCCGGCGCCGAAAGAGTTCGAGCCGCTCTTCGCCGACCGCAAGGGCGATATCTACATGGCGCAGGGCAAGCGCGACGAAGCCAGGGCCGAGTACCAGAAGGCGTGGTCCGGTCTCGAGGCCCGCACCGACTATCGCCGGCTGGTGGAGATCAAGCTGAATGCCGTCGGCGTCGACACCCGCAGCCTCGCGGCTGCGACGCCGGCGACCGGAACGACCAAGCAGTGACCGACTCAGTGACCGCATCATGAAACAACTCGACCGTCTGCCGACCCTCACCGCTGCGCTGCGTCTCGCATCCGCCGTCGTTCTGGTGGCCACCCTCGCGGCCTGTTCCGGCACCGCCAAACCCAAGCCTCTACCGCTGGCGGCGAATCCGGCGTCCATGGGCGTGCGCCAGGCCTGGACCATCCGCGTGCCTTCGGTGGACTTTCCGCTGCAGACCAACGTGAGCGGCGACACCGTGACGATCGCCTCGGCCGACGGCACGGTCGTCGCCATCGATGCGCGTTCGGGACAGGAAACCTGGCGGGCCAAGGCTGGCGGACCGCTGATCGCCGGTGTCGGCAGCGACGGCACCACGGCGGCCGTGGTCACGCGCGACAACGAGCTGGTCGCGCTCGAAGGCGGCAAGGTGCTCTGGAAGCAGCGTCTCGGAGCCCAGGCGTACACGGCGCCGCTCGTGGCCGGCCGCAGGATCTTCGTGCAGACCGGCGACCGCACGATCAGCGCCTGGGACGGCCAGACCGGCCGCCGGCTGTGGTCGCAGGCGCGCACCGCGGAGAACCTCGTGCTCAAGCGACCCGGCGTGATGTTGGCGGTGGGAGACACGCTCGTCACCGGCGTCGGCGGACGCTTGGTCGGGCTGAATCCGGCGAACGGCACCTCGCGTTGGGAATCCCCGATCGCCGCGCCGCGCGGCACCAACGACGTGGAGCGCCTGGTCGACCTCACCGGGCCGTCCTACCGTGCAGGCGAGGTCGTCTGCGCGCGCGCCTACTATGCGAATGTCGGCTGCGTCGACACCACGCGCGGCGTGCTGCTCTGGAGCAAGTCCGCCTCCGGTGCGGGTGGCGTCAGCGGCGACGAACGCTTCGTCTACGGAACCGAGTCGAACGGCAACGTGACGGCCTGGCGCCGTGCCGACGGCGAACGCGCCTGGTCGACCGAGATCTTCCGCAACCGGACGCTGACCGCGCCGCTGTCCGTGGGCCGCGCGCTCGTGATCGGCGACGATACCGGGCTCGTGTTCCTGGTGTCGGGCGACGACGGCGCGATGCTCAACCGCATGACGCCCGACGGCTCGCCGATCGCGGCAACGCCGGTGCTCGCCGGCAACACGGTCGTGATCGTCACCCGCAACGGCGGTGTGTTCGGTTATCGCCCTGAATAACTCTTACCTGAAGGCCCGGCCATGAAGCCAGTCATCGCCCTGGTCGGGCGTCCCAACGTCGGCAAATCGACGCTGTTCAATCGTCTGACCCAGACTCGCGACGCGATCGTCGCCGACTTCGCAGGACTGACCCGCGATCGGCACTACGGCAACGGCCGCCAGGGCCGGCACGAGTTCATCGTCATCGATACCGGAGGGTTCGAACCCGACGCGGGCAGCGGCATTTTCAAGGAGATGGCCAAGCAGACGCGGCAGGCGGTCGCCGAGGCCGACGTGGTGGTGTTCGTCGTCGATGCACGCGAAGGCCTTTCCTCGCAGGACCACGAGATCGCCAACGAACTGCGTCGCCTGGGCAAGCCCTGCGTCCTGACCGCCAACAAGGCCGAGGGGATGCACGACGGCACCAGGCTGGTCGATTTCTACGAGCTCGGGCTGGGCGACGTCCACGGGATTTCGGCTGCGCACGGGCAGGGAATCCGCGACCTGGTGGACCTGGCGCTCGCTCCGCTGAACCTGCCGGAACCGGAGGACGAAGAGGACGACGGCGAGGCGAAGCCGATCAAGCTGGCCGTCGCCGGACGCCCCAACGTCGGCAAGTCGACCCTGATCAATACCTGGCTGGGCGAAGAGCGGTTGGTGGCATTCGACATGCCTGGTACCACGCGCGATGCGATCACCGTGCCGTTCGAGCGCAACGGCCAGCATTTCGAGCTGATCGACACCGCCGGCCTGCGGCGCAAGGGAAAAGTCTTCGAGGCGATCGAGAAGTTTTCGGTGGTGAAGACGCTTCAGGCCATCGAATCGGCGAACGTCGTGCTGCTGCTCCTGGACGCGACGCAGGGCGTGACCGACCAGGATGCGCACATCGCCGGCTACATCCTCGAATCGGGCCGGGCCGTGGTGATCGCAGTCAACAAATGGGACGCGGTCGACAGCTATCAGCGTGAACAGCTTCAGCGCCAGATCGAGACGCGCCTGCCGTTCCTGAAGTTCGCCGCGCTGCATTTCATATCGGCGATCCGGCGCCAGGGTCTGGGTCCCGTCTGGCAGGCGATCGCTCAGGCGCACAAGTCGGCGACGCGCAAGATGTCGACGCCCGTCCTCACGAGGCTGCTTCTCGAAGCGGTGCAATTCCAGGCGCCGCAGCGCAGTGGCATGTTCCGGCCCAAGCTGCGCTACGCGCATCAAGGCGGGATGAATCCCCCGGTCATCGTCATCCACGGCAATTCGCTGGAACACGTCACGGACTCCTACAAGCGCTTCCTCGAAGGGCGATTCCGAAAAGAATTCGACCTTGTCGGCACGCCAATGCGCATCGAATTGAAGACCTCGCACAATCCGTATGCGGATAAGGAAAAGGGCTGATTGCAGAGTGCGTTTAAAGTTCCGTTACCTGCAGTGCCGTTATTTTGGCAGGGCCTTGACGTCGATTGCTGCAGCGCGGAATCGCTGTGTTATGGTCCCTAGTCCAATAACTTTTCCTTGAACACGGAGAATATCGTGAGCAACAAAGGGCAACTTTTGCAAGACCCGTTCCTGAACACCCTGCGTCGGGAGCATGTGCCGGTTTCCATTTATCTGGTCAATGGCATCAAACTTCAGGGCCAGATCGAATCGTTCGATCAATACGTGGTGCTTCTTCGCAATACCGTGACGCAGATGGTCTACAAGCACGCCATCTCCACCATCGTGCCAGGGCGTGCCGTCAATTTCTCGGCATCCGAAAGCGACGACGCTGCAACCTGAGCGTTGCGGTGCAGGACGGACTCGCTCCGTTTTCTTCATCCGTCATCACCGAAGAGTCTGATTCCGCTTGTCTGAATCCCTATCTCGCCAGGAAGGCGCCGTCATTCTTGTCGGCGTCGATTTCGGGCTGCCCCATTTCGACGGCGATCTTGAAGAGCTCGGTCTGCTCGCCCAGACTGCCGGACTTGTTCCGGTCGAACGCATCGTCTGCAAACGCAAGGCGCCCGATGCGGCGCTGTTCGTGGGCAGCGGCAAGGCCGATGAAATCCGCGAGCTCGCGGAGATGCATCGGGCGAGCGAAGTCATCTTCGATCAGTCGATCAGTCCTGCACAGCAGCGCAACCTCGAACGGAAGCTGGAGATCGCGGTCTACGACCGGACGTTCCTGATCCTCGAGATCTTCGCGCAGCGTGCGCGTTCCCATGAGGGCAAGCTGCAGGTCGAGCTGGCCCGGCTGCAGTATCTCAGCACGCGGCTCGTGCGACGCTGGTCCCACCTGGAGCGGCAGACCGGCGGCGCCGGTGTTCGTGGCGGCCCGGGCGAGAAGCAGATCGAGCTTGACCGCCGCATGATCGGGGAATCGATCAAGCGCACGCGGGAGCGGTTGACCAAAGTCCAGAAGCAGCGTGGAACCCAGCGACGGCAGCGCGAGCGCCGCGAGACCTTCAACATCTCGCTGGTCGGCTATACCAACGCGGGCAAGTCCTCGATCTTCAATGCGCTGGTGAAGGCGCGAGCCTATGCGGCCGACCAGCTCTTCGCCACGCTCGACACCACCACGCGCCATCTCTACCTCGGCGATGCCCGCCGGCAGGCGTCGATCTCCGATACGGTCGGTTTCATCCGCGACCTGCCGCACGGGCTGGTCGACGCGTTCAAGGCAACGCTGCAGGAAGCGGTCGATGCCGATCTGCTGCTCCATGTCGTCGATGCGTCCAATCCGCATCACCCCGAGCAGATGGCCGAGGTACAACGCGTGCTGCACGAGATCGGCGCTGGCGACGTGCCTCAATTGCTGGTGTTCAACAAGCTCGATGCCCTTGAAGCCGTGCAACAACCGCTCCAGATGGAAGACGAGATGGAAATCGACGGTGTGCGGATTCCGCGCATCTTCGTGAGTGCCCACAGCGGCATCGGACTGCCGGCGCTGCGTGCCGAACTGGCGCGTCGTTCGGGCGTCATGCCGGAGGGCATGCCCTTGGGCACCGCTGCTGAATTGCACGACGAGATCGACTGATTGGGCACAATCCGGTCACTGACACAGAAGCGAATCGAATGAATGCAAAGCCAGTGTGGAGCCGCTTTCGGGGCATGTTCAACCTGAACGATGGACGTTGGGGCAGGGGCGACGAGCCCTCGTCCGGCAATGGGGAGCGTCCGAACGCGAACCGGCCCGATGTCGATCCGCCGTCCTCGGGCAACAACGGTGGCAACCGGCCGCGCGGACAGGGTCCCAACCAGGGTCCTCCCGATCTGGACGAACTCTGGCGCGATTTCAATCGCAAGCTCGGCGGCCTCTTCGGCGGCGGACGTGGTGGCAACAATCGCCCCGGCGGCAACAACGGTTCAGGCAATGGTGGCGGCTTCAAGCCCGACATGAAGAATGCCGGCTATGGCATCGGCTTGGTCGCGCTCGTGGCCGTGCTGATCTGGCTGGGAACCGGCTTCTTCATCGTCAACGAAGGTCAGCAGGCGGTCATCACCCAGTTCGGGCGCTATAAAACGACCGTGAACGCCGGTTTCAACTGGCGCCTGCCGTATCCGATCCAGCGCCACGAGATCGTGGTCGTGACGCAGATCCGTTCGACCGACGTGGGCCGCGACAGCATCGTCCGGTCCACCGGCTTGCGCGAGTCGGCGATGCTGACCGAGGACGAGAATATCGTCGAGATCAAGTTTGCCGTGCAGTACCGCCTGAGCGACGCGCGTGCCTATCTGTACGAGAGCAAGGCACCGGCCGACACGGTGGTGCAGGTCGCGGAAACCGCCGTGCGCGAAGTCGTCGGCAAGATGAAGATGGATGCTGCCCTGGCCGAGGAGCGCGACCAGATCGCACCGCGCGTGCGCGCTCTGATGCAGACCATCCTCGACCGCTACAAGGTCGGCGTCGAAGTCGTGAACATCAATCTGCAGCAGGGCGGCGTGCGTCCGCCCGAGCAGGTCCAGGCGGCGTTCGACGACGTGCTCAAGGCCGGCCAGGAGCGCGAGCGCGCCAAGAACGAAGCTCAGGCCTATGCCAACGACGTGATCCCACGCGCGACGGGTGCCGCATCGCGCCTGAAGGAGGAATCCGAGGCGTACAAGGCGCGGATCGTCGCGCAGGCCCAGGGTGATGCTGGGCGCTTCGCTTCGGTGCTCACCGAATACCAGAAGGCGCCGCAGGTCACCCGCGACCGCATGTACACCGACGCCATGCAGCAGATCTATGCCAACACCACCAAGGTGCTGGTCGATTCGAGCAAGGGCACGAACCTGCTGTACCTGCCGCTCGACAAGCTCATGCAGACTGCAGGAGTTGCCGGTGGCGCAGCGACCGTCGACGGGGCGATGCCGAGCGCGATCGGTGGTACGTCGTCGGCGCCGACCACCGTGGTGCCCGCGACCTCGGCCACCAACGACGCGCGTGTGCGCGATGACCGTTCGCGCGGACGCGACGGACGCTGAGCGCCGAGGAACATGAACATGAACAGAATCGGATTCATCGCATCGTCGATCCTGGTGGCACTTGCCCTGCTGAGCTCGACGCTCTTCGTGGTCGACCAGCGCCAGTTCGGCATCGTCTACCAGCTCGGCCAGATCAAGAGCGTGATCACCGAGCCGGGCCTCAATTTCAAGATGCCGCCGCCGTTCCAGAACGTGTCGTACATCGACAAGCGCCTGCTCACGCTCTCCAGCATGGAGGCCGAGCCGATGCTGACCGCCGAGAAGCAGCGCGTCGTGATCGACTGGTACGTGCGCTGGCGCGTGACGAACCCGTCGGAGTACATCCGCAACGTCGGTCTCGACGAGAACGCCGGCGCGACGCAGCTCAATCGGGTGGTACGCAACGCGTTCCAGGAGAACGTCAACAAGCGTACCGTGCGCGACCTGATCTCGGTGCGCCGCGAGGCGTTGATGGCCGACGTGCAGCGCGAAGTGCTGGCGGTCGTCAAGGGCGCCAAGCCCTGGGGCGTCGACATCATCGACGTGCGGATCACGCGTGTCGACTACGTCGAGGCGATCACCGAGTCGGTCTACCGCCGCATGGAAGCCGAGCGCAAGCGCGTGGCCAACGAACTCCGATCGACCGGCTTCGCCGAAGGCGAGAAGATCCGCGCCGATGCCGATCGCCAGCGCGAGGTGACCGTGGCCAACGCGTACCGCGAAGCCCAGAAGATCAAGGGCGAGGGCGATGCGCAGGCCGCTGCGGCCTATGCCGAGGCCTTCGGGCGCGATCCGCAGTTCGCGCAGTTCTACCGAAGCCTCGACGCCTACAGGCAGAGCTTCAACAAGAAGAGCGACGTGATCGTGGTCGACCCGGCCTCGTCCGACTTCTTCCGGGCGCTACGCGGCTCGGGCAGTACGACGCCTGCCAACCGCTGAGCGCTGCGGACGAAGGCCGACCGACCCCTGCGCGCAGGGCCGCGTCCTCGCCTGCCGGTAGAATTCCGGTTTAACCACGCCCCGATCCCCATGTCCGCCTGGGTCCTTCCGGATCACATTGCCGATGTGCTGCCTTCCGAGGCGCGCCACATCGAAGAACTTCGACGCGAACTGCTCGACACCGCCCGTGGCTATGGCTACGAGCTGGTGATGCCGCCGTTGCTCGAGCACCTCGAGTCGCTGCTTTCGGGCACCGGCGAGGCGCTCGACCTGCAAACCTTCAAACTGGTCGACCAGCTTTCCGGCCGCACGCTGGGACTGCGTGCGGACACCACGCCGCAGGTCGCGCGCATCGACGCGCATCTGCTCAACCGGCAAGGCGTGACACGCCTGTGCTACTGCGGCCCGGTCGTGCATACGCGGCCCGACCGTCCGCACGCGACGCGCGAGCCCTTGCAGTTCGGTGCCGAGATCTACGGCCATGCCGGCCTCGAAGCCGACACCGAAACGTTGCGCCTGGCGCTCGACTGCCTGCGCTCGGCGGGCGTTGCCGACGATGCGATCGTCGACATGGCGGACGCCCGCATCGTCGATGCGCTGTTCGAAGGTGCGACGACGGACTCGAAGCTGCTCGGCCGTGTCCATGCTGCGCTAGCCACCAAGGACGCAAGCGAACTGCGCGCGCTGACACGCGATTTTCCGGTCGCGTCGCGCGAGGGCCTCCTGGCGCTCGTGCAGCTCTACGGCGATGCCGGCGTGCTCGAGGAGGCCGCGCGTGCGTTGCCTTCGACGCCGTCGGTCGCGCAGGCGCTCGCCGACCTGAAGCTGCTCGCCTCTCGGCTCGACGGCGCCAGGGTCAGCTTCGATCTTTCCGATCTGCGCGGCTATGCGTACTACAGCGGCATGCGGTTCGGCATCTATGTCGACGGCGCTGCGGATGCACTGGTGCGCGGCGGGCGCTACGACGAAGTCGGAGCCGTATTCGGTCGCAAGCGCCCTGCAGTCGGCTTCAGCGTGGATTTGCGCGAGCTGGTCGGCGTCGTGCCGGTGCGGCCGTTGCGCGCGGCGATCCGTGCGCCCTGGAGCGATGCGGCGGATCTTCGTCGCGCCATCGCCGCACTGCGCTCCGGCGGAGAGACCGTGGTCTGCGTACTGCCGGGTCACGACAGCGAAATCGACGAGTTCCAGTGCGACCGGGAGCTCGTCGAGCAGTCCGGTCAGTGGAACGTCCGAGCCATCTGATTCTTGAAAAGCGAAACATCATGAGCGTTACCACAGGCAGAAACGTGGTCGTCGTCGGTACCCAATGGGGCGACGAGGGCAAGGGCAAGCTGGTCGACTGGCTGACCGAGAGTGCGCAAGGCGTGGTGCGCTTCCAGGGCGGTCACAACGCCGGCCATACGCTGGTCATCAACGGCGTGAAGACGGCACTGCACCTGATCCCCAGCGGCATCATGCGTCCGGGCGTGAAGTGCTACATCGGCAACGGCGTGGTGCTGTCGGCGGCCAAGCTGTTCGAGGAGATCGAGGGGCTGGAGAAAGCCGGCGTCGAGGTGCGCTCGCGCCTGCGCATCAGCGAGGCCTGCCCGCTGATCCTGCCGTTCCATGCGGCGCTCGACATCGCGCGTGAGCTGTACCGGGAGAAGGGCGGCATCGAGAAGATCGGCACCACCGGCCGCGGCATCGGCCCGGCCTACGAGGACAAGATCGCCCGCCGTGCGCTGCGCGTCCAGGACCTGAAGCATCCGGAGCGCTTCGCCGAGAAGCTGCGCGTGCTGCTCGACCTGCACAACCACGTGCTCACGCAGGTGCTGAGTGCGCCGGCAATCGATTTCGACACCGTCTACGACGAGGCGATGCGCCATGCCGAACTGCTCAAGCCGATGATGGCGGACGTCTCGCGCGAGCTCAACGATGCGCACAAGGCCGGCGCCAATCTGCTGTTCGAAGGCGCACAGGGCACGCTGCTCGATGTCGACCACGGCACCTACCCGTACGTCACCTCGAGCAACTGCGTGGCGGGCAACGCCGCGGCCGGCTCCGGCGTCGGTCCGGGCATGCTGCACTACATCCTCGGCATCACCAAGGCGTATTGCACACGCGTGGGCGGCGGGCCGTTTCCGACCGAGCTCGACTGGGAGACGCCCGGCACGCCGGGCTACCACATGAGCACCATCGGCGCGGAGAAGGGCGTGACGACGGGTCGCAGCCGCCGCTGCGGCTGGTTCGACGCCGCGCTGCTCAAGCGCTCGGCACAGGTCAACGGCCTCTCGGGCCTGTGCATCACGAAGCTCGACGTGCTCGACGGCCTCGAGAAGCTGGAGCTGTGCACCGGCTACGAGCTCGACGGCGAACACACCGACATCCTGCCCCTGGGCGCGGACGAGATCTCGCGCTGCACGCCGGTCTACGAAACGCTCGAAGGCTGGAGCGACAGCACCGTCGGCGTCACACAGTACGACAAGCTGCCGGTCAACGCGCGGCTCTACCTGCAGCGCATCGAGCAGGTCACGGGCGTGCCGATCCACATGGTGTCGACCAGCCCCGATCGCGATCACACGATCATGATGCGCCATCCCTATCTCGCCGACTGACCAGGTACCCACCCCATGTTGACCGAAGACGGCAAGCATCTCTACGTCAGTTACGACGAATACCACAACCTGATCGAGAAGCTCGCGATCAAGGTGCACCAGTCGGGCTGGGAGTTCGACAACATCCTGTGCCTCGCGCGCGGCGGCATGCGCCCGGGGGACGTGCTCTCGCGCATCTTCGACAAGCCGCTCGCGATCATGTCGACGAGTTCCTATCGCGCCGATGCCGGCAAGGTGCAGGGTCATCTCGACCTCGCGCGCTTCATCACGACCCCCAAGGGCGAGATCGCCGGGAAGGTGCTGCTGGTCGACGATCTCTCCGACTCCGGGCACACCCTCCATGCGGTGATCAAGATGCTGCGCGAGAACTATGCGCCGATCACCGAACTGCGCAGCGCGGTGCTCTGGACCAAGGCCGTGTCGACCTTCACGCCCGACTATTCGGTCGAGTTCCTGGCGACGAATCCGTGGATCCACCAGCCGTTCGAAGGCTACGACGGCATGGGCACCGACAAGCTGCTGGCCAAGTGGTCGGTCTGAGGAACCGCAGCATGGCCCGGCGCGCACCGATCACCGACCTCATCCACCACGACTATGTGCCGCCGGCGAACTTCGCCGCGCCGTTGCCGGGCATCCACAAGGCGTCCACGGTGTTCTTCGCCGACGTCGATGCCATGCGTGCGCGCGACTGGAAGACCAAGGCCGGCTACACCTACGGGCTGCACGGCACGCCCACGACGTTCACGCTCGAGGCGCGGCTCGCATCGCTCGAGGGCGCGAGCGAATGCCTGCTGGTGCCCAGCGGTCTCGCCGCGATCTCGCTGGTCGCGTTCGCGCTGCTCAAGACCGGCGACGAGGTGCTGATCCCCGACAACGCCTACGGGCCCAACAAGGCGCTCGCGGCCGGGGAACTCGCGAACTTCGGCATCACCCACCGCATGTACGACGCGATGAATCCGCGCGATCTGGCGGAGAAGCTGAGCGATCGCACCAGGCTGGTCTGGATCGAGGCGGCCGGGTCGGTCACGATGGAGTTTCCCGACCTGCCCGCGTTGGTGGGTGTCTGCCGCGCACGCGGCGTGGTCACGGCGCTGGACAATACCTGGGGCGCGGGACTGGCGTTTCGGCCCTTCGATCTCGACGGCAGTGGCCAGGGTGTCGATATCTCCGTGCATGCGCTGACCAAGTACCCCAGCGGCGGCGGCGACGTCCTCATGGGCAGCGTCACGACCTGCGACGCGCGCCTGCATCAGGCGCTCAAGCTGACTCACATGCGCATGGGCTGGGGCGTCGGCATGGGCGATGTCGAGACATTGGTGCGAGCGCTGCCGAGCATCGCCCTGCGCTACGAGGCGCACGATCTGGCGGCGCGCACGCTGGCGCGCTGGTTCGAGACGCGCGAGGAGATCGCGCAGGTGCTGCATCCGGCACTGGCCGGCTCGCCCGGTCACGAGAACTGGCGCCGGCTGTGCGGGGCGAGCGATCTCGCCGCGGGCCTGTTCTCGGTCGTCTTCGACGAGCGCTACAGCACCGAGCAGGTCGATCGCTTCTGCGACAGCCTGGAATTGTTCCGTCTGGGCTACTCGTGGGGTGGACCGATCAGCCTGGTGGTGCCCTACGACATCGGGCTGATGCGCGATGCGGCCGTCGCGCGGTGGCCGCACCGAGGCACGCTGGTGCGCTTTTCGGTGGGGCTGGAAGCGGTCGAGGATCTCCAGCGCGATCTCGAACATGCGCTGGGAGCACTCTAGGCGTTCCGGGACATGAGGCGTTATCGCGTACAGTCGGTGCACATGCGGTCAACCGGACTGCCCGCCCCAAGGAGAATAAGTGGCAACACCCAATTACGGCTACGAGAAGCGCCAGAAGGAACTGGCCAAGCGAAAGAAGAAGGAAGACAAGCTGCGCGACAAGGCCCAGCGCAAGCTCAGTCCGAGTGCCGACGGTCTGGCGCCGGGCGATCCGGAAACGGATGTCGCTTCTCTCGAACACGACGCGCCCACCGCGCCGGAGCTGCCCACCAAGAACGGCTGAATCCGGAAGCCCGACTTTCAGGCCACGAAAGACCGCCGATTGCGCAATGCAGCCGGCGGTTTTTTCATGGCGTGGCCGGTCGCCGTCATTTCGGCAGCAGCTTGCGCAACTCCGGCCATACGTTGTCCAGCATGCGCGGCTGCGCGGCCGCCACCGGGTGGATGCGGTCGGCCTGGAACATGGTCGCCGCGTCCGGTCCGTCGGCGACGCCGCGCAGAAGGAACGGGACGATCGCCGCCCGGGTCGACTTCGCGACGTTCAGGAACATCTGCTCGAAGCGCCTTAGATAGTCGCCACCGTAGTTGGGCGGCACCTGGATGCCGACGATCAGCACCTGCGCGCCGGCGGCCTGCGACGCCTTGGTCATCTGCGTGAGGTTGTCTTGGGTACTCTGGATCGGCAGGCCGCGCAGCGCGTCGTTGGCGCCGAGCTCGATCACCACCAGCGTCGGCTTGTGCCGGGTAAGCAACGCACCCAGCCGGGCCCGTCCGCCCGAACTGGTGTCGCCGCTGATGCTCGCATTGACCACGGTCGCAGCGATCTTCTGCTGCGCAAGACGCTGCTCCATCAGCGGCACCCAGCCCTCGCCGCGCCTGAGGCCGTACTCGGCCGACAGCGAATCGCCGACCACGAGGATCACCGGCGCGCCGGCTCTGGCGGTCGCGGCCTGCGCGTTCGCCGCGACCCAAGACCCCGCCGAGCCGGCCAGTGTTCCTGCCAAGATAAAGTGACGACGATTCAACACCACGCGAAGCCTTCCATCGTTTCCTCAATGTCCCAAGTTTCCACCGCAGCGTCTCCGGCGATCGTCGCCGTCGAGCATGTCTTCAAGTCCGTGACCGATTCGACCGGGACGCTGGACATTCTGCAGGACATCGATTTCACCCTGGGCGCGCGGGAGACTGCGGCCATCGTCGGCGCGTCGGGCTCGGGCAAGAGCACGCTGCTGTCGATCGTCGCAGGCCTCGACACGCCCTCGCGCGGCACCGTCAAGCTCGCAGGCGACGACATCTTCGCCATCGACGAGGACGACCGGGCCGCGTTGCGCGCGAAGAAGGTCGGCTTCGTGTTCCAGAGTTTCCAGCTGCTCGCCAACCTGAGTGCGCTGGAGAACGTGATGCTGCCGCTCGAGCTCGCCGACCGCCGCGACGCCCGCAAGGCCGCGACCGAGATGCTCGGCCGCGTGGGC
>JAKONL010000517.1 GCA_022701965.1 Burkholderiaceae bacterium
GGAGCGCAGCGTCGCCGACCGCAGGGCCGAAGCGAAGATGAAGGGCTATGTCGGCGAGGCCTGCCCCGAATGCGCGAACTTCACGCTGGTCCGCAACGGCACCTGCCTGAAGTGCGACACCTGCGGGTCCACAACAGGGTGCTCCTGAGGCACCGGCACGCGTGTGGCTCACATGACGAGCAGCATAATATTTCGTTTTTGCGGTGCTTCTGACTACTAAAACGGCATAAAGCTGCGTTTGAGAAAAGGCGTGCGGACTGATCCGCGCGCCTTTTTCTTTGTTTGCAGTAGCTTACAGTGGAGGGGTGGCGGGCACCGAAGCCAAGTCGCATCAAGCTGGCTTACTGTCTGACGACCGATGCACTCTACGCGGCGCTCGGCGCGAACGGTCTACGGCGCGGATCTTCCCTTATCTCGTAAATGACGGACGTCCGCGCACTGATTTTGGATCATCCCCGGCTTCAGGCGCTCATTGAGGACGATTGGGTCACGGCGGTCCTGAAAGCGTATGGGCAGGTCACCCACGCGGAGCAGCTGGAGCGGTATCGCGACTACCTCGCGATCCAGTTACGTATACTATACCGTGAGCGTTACCTCTGAAATGATTGCTGAGTATCGTGCAACCCACTGATCTACATGCCTCACGAGCACACTGCTTCGATGGCGTTGGCTTCCGGCTTATCCCATCGGCACGGGCACGCCGAGTTCTGGGATGCGGCGATTTTTAGAGTGTTGCCGATTCAACCTTGAATGGGCTTCGTCAACCCGGCAAACCGTGCAGAACAAAGGTACGGGGTACGACAATGGCCCGGGGTGGAGCGCGCGGTTTTCTTCTGGTCGCGGCGGTCACAGCATCAATCGCGCCGGCCTCCGCCCAGGTTACGCCGCTCGACATTTTCGGGGGGCTTCTCGGTGCCGCACAGGCGCAGGCCGCGCGTGATGCCTGGGCTCGGCTCTCCAATACGGACCGGTTCTGCCTCGATCGCGCACTCGCGCGCCGGAACGCTGACATCGCCGGCATGATCCAGCGTGGCATCGGACCGGATGACGGGCGTCTCGGCAGCTTCTTCTCCGAGTGCCGACGCTTCACCGAGCCGAACCTGCGGCGCGGCTTCAGTTGCACCACGTCCGATGAGAACAGCTGGTCGGTCTCGACCACCTGCAATCAGTCCTTCGCCTACCGCGACGGCAGCAATCGCGTCCTGGCCGTCGAACCGCGCGAGGCGATCGAGCTGCATTTCTCGGGCACCCGGATCATAGTCGCCGACGTCGAGACCGGGGAGGCACGAGAACTGCGTCAGGCGCGGGCCGAGGCGCAAGGGAGGGCCGAGCAGCTTGAGGTACTCAAGACCACGCTCGCGAACTACCAGCGCGACGCCTCACCCGTCGTGCGTTCGGAGGCTGCACGGATCCAGAGCCGGATCGAGCAGCAACTCGCTGCCCGCACCGGCCCGTCCGCACCCGATACAGACACGATCAACCGCGAGGTCGGTGGGCTCGGCGCATTGTCTCAGACCGAGGCTGCACGTCTTTCCGCCCTTGATCGGATGGGCAGCCTGCGCGCCCAGGCCGAGGCGCGCACCAAGGCCGAAACCTCGGAGGGGCTGAAGAAGCGGCTCGCCGACCTGCGCAAGGAGGCCGCGACCGTGTCCGAGCCCCCGCGCACGGTCTCGCTGCCGAAGCCGGTGGCGTCGACCCGCGATCTCGGGCCGTCCTTCGACTGCGAGAAGGCGAACACGCCGCTACCGATCCTAATCTGCGAGGATGCCGGTCTGCGCCGCATCGATCTCGAGATGGCCCGGCCCTTCTACGCGCTGCGCCACCTCAAGCCCGATGCCGGCCCGGAGCTGAAGGCAGAATCGAACGAGCTGGTCGAGCGCACGCTCAAGACCTGCCGCATCCCGGAAACCGGCAAGGTCACGGCGGCTCTGCGCACTCGCGCCGTCCCCTGCATCGCTGCGTCCTACCAGCGCCAGAAAGAAGCCTGGGCGGCGCGCGTCGGACGCGATGGCCCCCCCGCGGCACGCCAGGAGATTGGGCGGCCGATCGAGGACCATGTCCGCCTCCAAGAGGCTCTACGCGCAGCTGGCTACCTCGCGGCCGATGCGATCGCGGACGGCGTCTACGGCGGCGTGACACGGCGGGCGATCACGAGCTTCGCGGATGCCCAGGGCTTGGCCGGTGACGGCTTCCTCAGCACCGGCCTCGCCGACCGGCTCGGGCGCGGACCGAGTGTTGGCCCGAGCCTCGCTGTGGTGACGGATGCCAGCCTTCCCGCCCGTATCGAGGCGGTCGCGCGGCGCTACGAGACCTATCTCGGAGACCTTGGGGGCGAAGAGCGGGACCGCAGTTCCCGCCTCCAGGCGCACCGCCGGCTCGACGAACAGCGCAAGCGTATCGAGGCCCTGCTGGCCGGCCCAATACCGGAAAACCTGCGAACCGAACTAGCTCCGCTCCTTGAGCAGTCGGAAGGGGCTTCACCGCAGGAACTGTCACGCGTCGTGGAAACCATCGAGCGGCGCTTTGCGCAGATCGAGCCGCGCGTGCGCGAGGCCGAGGCGGTGCAGCGTGCCGTCACCGACAAGAACCGCTTCCTCGTCGAGGGCGATCCCGGCGACATCCTGCTGCTGTACAACAGCTCGCCGCGCGCGGGCGCGGTCGTTCGCAGACTCGACGGCAACCTCGTCTTCGATCCTGAACGCACGCTGGCCTGCGCCCTGCCGGACGCGCCGACCGACCGGATCGCCCTCGAACAGCTCATCACCAGACTGCGCAGCCTCGGTGCCCCGGTCCGGGAGATGGTGCCCCGCTGCACCAGCGCGCAGCAGCTGAGCGCCGACCTGCTGGCCCTCGAGCGCGGCGCGCTACGCGCGCAATCC
>JAKONL010000554.1 GCA_022701965.1 Burkholderiaceae bacterium
CGGCAGGGTCTGCATC
This sequence comes from Burkholderiaceae bacterium, assembly GCA_022701965.1. The sequence continues at coordinate 17 of JAKONL010000554.1, forward strand.
CTGAGCGACGCCGACGTCGACGGCTCGCACATCCAAGTGCTGCTGCTGACGCTGTTCTTCAGGCATTTTCCGAAGCTCATCGAGACCGGCCACGTCTACGTCGCCAAGCCGCCGCTCTACCGCATCGACGCGCCAGCGCGCGGGAAGAAGCCCGCGGCCAAGGTGTACGCGCTCGACGAGGGCGAACTCGTCGCCACGCTGGACAAGCTGCGCAAGGACGGCGTGAAGGAAGGCGCCTGGAGCATCAGCCGCTTCAAGGGCCTGGGCGAGATGAGCGCGGAACAATTGTGGGAAACCACGCTCAATCCGGACACGCGTCGCCTGATGCAGGTCCAGCTGGGCCGGCTGGATTTCCTGGCCACCCAGGGCGAGATCACCAAGTTGATGGGCAAGGGCGAGGCGGCCGCTCGGCGCGAGCTCATGGAGCTGCGCGCCGACGACGTCGAGATCGACGTCTGACCCACCCGCCCGAACAACATCCCACGGCATGAGAAGGCAAGAATCCCTCCGCTTTTCGGTCCTGCGACGGCTCGCACCGCTGGCACTCTTCATGGCGCTGGCCACGGCGCAGCATTCGACCGCGCAGGCCGCCGACATCTACGGCTATATCGACGGCGGCGGCACGGCGCACTTCGCCGCCGAGAAGCTCGACGAGCGCTACCGCATCTTCTTTCGCGGCGGCCAGAGCTTCGACACGGCCAACGGCGTCGGCATGCCGCTGCGCAGCGGCGTCGTCGGCGGGGACGGCAAGGTGTCGCATGCATCGCAGACGCTGCTCAGGCTGTTCGAGGCGTCGCCCAGTTTCAAGACGGCCAAGTCGGCGTTGCTCGCCGCTTCGAACAGGCACGACATCGACTACGAACTGCTGCAGGCGCTGGTCGCGACCGAATCGGGCTTCGACGCGCAGGCCGTCTCGCCCAAGGGCGCGATGGGACTGATGCAGCTGATGCCCGCGACCGCGCAACGCTACGGCGTCTCGGCGGACAAGGGCGGCAGCATCGAGGCCAAGCTGTTCGACCCGCGCATCAACATCGCCGCCGGTACGCGCTACCTGCGCGACCTGATCGCGATGTTCCCGGGGCAGATCGAGCTGGCCATCGCGGCCTACAACGCCGGCGAGGGCGCGGTGCAGCGTGCGGGCAACAGGATCCCGAACTACCGCGAAACGCAGAACTACGTGCAGACGGTGCTGCAGCTCTACGCCTACCTGAAGCCGGGCGCGACCGGCGGCCCGGGACGCACGACCGTCGGCGGCAAGTCGCCCGGACGCGTCCGCATGGAGATGGGTGGTGCCATCGGCCGCGGGAACATGCCGCCCGACGCGCCGATGCTGCCGACCGCCAGCTACATGCCCGACCGCCCCGCGCCCTCGACCGTCCTGCCGACGTCACCCGCCGCGATCACCGAATAAGACGACCGATTTTTCCGAGAACGACTGACGATGGATTCCCAACCCCCGCTCGACCTCCTGCCCGCCGACGACGGCTCCGACGGAGGTGGCGGCACGACGCTCACGCTGGCCGACTACGCCCAGACCGCCTACCTCGAATACGCGCTCAGCGTGGTCAAGGGCCGGGCGCTTCCCGACGTGAGCGACGGCCAGAAGCCGGTTCAGCGGCGCATCCTGTACTCGATGTCGCGCATGGGGCTCGGCTTCGGCGGCACCAACGGCACGGTCGGCGCCAAGCCGGTGAAGAGCGCGCGCGTGGTCGGCGACGTGCTCGGCCGCTTCCATCCGCACAGCGACCAGGCCGCCTACGACGCGCTGGTGCGCATGGCGCAGGACTTCTCGCAGCGCTATCCGCTGGTCGACGGCCAGGGCAACTTCGGCAGCCGCGACGGCGACGGCGCCGCGGCCATGCGCTACACGGAGGCGCGGCTCGCGCGCATCACGAGCCTGCTGCTCGACGAGAGCGACGAGGGCACGGTCGACTTCATCCCCAACTACGACGGCAGCACGATCGAGCCGCGCCTGCTGCCCGCGCGCCTGCCCTTCGTGCTGCTCAACGGTGCGAGCGGCATCGCGGTCGGCCTCGCCACCGAGATCCCGAGCCACAACCTGCGCGAGATCGCCGACGCCTGCGTCGCGCTCATCAGGAAGGACGGCAAGCTCAGCGACGAGGAGCTGGCGCAGATCGTGCCCGGCCCCGATTACCCCGGCGGCGCGCAGATCATCAGCAGCCCGGCCGACATCGCGGAGGCCTACCGGACCGGCCGCGGCTCGCTCAAGGTCCGCGCGCGCTGGAAGATCGAGGAGCTCGCGCGCGGCCAGTGGCAGCTGGTGGTCAACGAACTGCCGCCGGGTGTCAGCACGCAGAAGGTGCTGGAGGAGATCGAGGAGCTCACCAACCCGAAGATCAAGGCCGGCAAGAAGGCGCTGAGCGCCGACCAGACCCAGGTCAAGGCCGCGGTGCTGGCGGTGCTCGACGCGGTGCGCGACGGGTCGAGCAAGGACGCGGCCGTGCGGCTGGTGTTCGAGCCCAAGACCTCGCGCATCAGCCAGGAGGAATTCATCACCACGCTGCTCGCGCAGACCTCGCTGGAGACCTCCTCGTCGATCAACATGACGATGGTCGGCATCGACGGCAGGCCGACGCAGAAGTCGCTGCGCCGCATGCTCAACGAGTGGATCGCATTCCGCGAGCAGACGGTGGAGAAGCGCTCGCGCCACCGCCTGGGCAAGGTGCTCGACCGCATCCACATCCTCGAAGGGCGGCAGATCGTGCTGCTCAACATCGACGAGGTGATCGCGATCATCCGCGCGGCCGACGACCCGAAGGCGGCGCTGATCGAGCGCTTCTCGCTCAGCGACCGGCAGGCCGAGGACATCCTGGAGATCCGGCTGCGCCAGCTCGCGCGGCTCGAAGCCATCAAGATCGAACAGGAACTCAAGACGCTGCGCGACGAGCGCAAGAAGCTCGAGGACATCCTCGCCAGCCCGACCGCGCTGCGCCGCCTGCTCGTCAGGGAGATCGAGGCCGACGCGAAGTCCTTCGAGGATCCGCGCCGCACGCTGATCCAGGCCGAGAAGCGCGCCGTCGCCGAGGTCAGGGTGGTCGACGAGCCGGTGACGGTGATCGTGTCGCAAAAGGGCTGGGTGCGGGCGCAGAAGGGCTGGGCCAGCGCGGCCGCGCCGGCGGGCGGCGCGGCGGTGGTGGTCGAATACAGCTTCAAGTCGGGCGACGCGCTCTACGGTGCGTTCGAGTGCCGCACCGTCGACACGCTGCTCGTCTTCGGCACCGCCAAGGACAAGGGCGCGCGTGTCTACACCGTGCCGGTGGCATCGCTGCCCGGCGCGCGCGGCGATGGCCAGCCGGTGACGACGCTGATCGAGCTCGAGAGCGGCACGCAGGTCGCGCACTGCTTCGCCGGCGCGGCGGGTGCGAGCCTGCTGCTGGCGAGCACCGGCGGCTACGGCTTCATCGCCTCGGTCGAGAACATGTCGTCGCGCCACCGCAGCGGCAAGGCCTTCGTCGGCCTGGCCGAGGGCGAGCAGCTCTGCCGGCCGTCGCCGCGCCCGCCGGGCAGCGATGCGACCGGCACCGTGTAGACGCGCACGCCCTTGTCCTTCGCCGTGCCGAAGACGAGCAGGGTGTCGACGGTGCGGCACTCGAAGGCGCCGTAGAGCGCGTCGCCGGACTTGAAGCTGTACTCGACCGGCGCCGCCCCCGGCTGCGCCGCGCGCTCGCTGGCCCAGCCCTTCTGCGTGCGCACCCAGCCCTTCTGCGACACGATCACCGTCACCGGCTCGTCGACCACCCTGACCTCGGCGACGGCGCGCTTCTCGGCCTGGATCAGCGTGCGGCGCGGATCCTCGAAGG
>JAKONL010000564.1 GCA_022701965.1 Burkholderiaceae bacterium
GGTCCTTCTCTCCCAGCATCCGGAGCACGCCCAGCGCGTGCCGGCGCAGCGCGAACGGATCGCGGTCGCCGGTGGGCAGGTTGCCGATGCCGAACATGCCCACCAGCGTCTCCAGCTTGTCGGCCAGTGCCACCACGACGCCGACCTCGCCGCGCGGCAGCGTGTCGCCGGCGAAGCGCGGCTTGTAGTGGTCCTCGATGGCGTCGGCGATCTCGACGGGCAGGCCGTCGTGCAGCGCGTAGTAGCGGCCCATCGTGCCCTGCAGTTCGGGGAATTCGCCGACCATGTCGGTCACCAGGTCGGTCTTGGCGAGCCGCGCGGCCTGCGCCGCGTGCTGCGCCAGTCCGTCGTCGCCGAGTCGCGAGGCGATGGCGCGCGCGATGCGCTCCACCCGCGCCGCGCGCTCGCCCTGCGTCCCGAGCTTGTTGTGATAGACCACCTTGCCGAGCGCCTCGACGCGCGATTCAAGCGTTTTCTTCCGGTCCTGGTCGAAGAAGAACTTCGCGTCCGCGAGCCGTGGGCGCACCACGCGCTCGTTGCCGCCGATCACGGCGCTCGCGTCGTCGGGCGTGATGTTGCTGACGACGAGGAACCTGTGGGTCAGCCTGTCCTGCGCGTCCAGCAGCGGAAAGTACTTCTGGTTGGCCTTCATCGTGAGGATCAGGCACTCCTGCGGCACGGCGAGGAATTCGCCCTCGAACTCGCAGACCAGCACGTTCGGCCGCTCCACCAGCGCGGTGACCTCGTCGAGCAGCGCATCGTCGTCGATCGGCTTCGCGCCGCCGCCGACCTTCGCAGCCGCAGCGGCGAGCTGGCGCGCGATCTCGGCGCGTCGCTCGTCGAAGCCGGCGATGACCGCGCCTTCATCGGCCAGCTGCCGCGCGTAGCTGTCGGCATCGCGCAGGACGACCGGATCGACCTTCGCCTCGAAGCGGTGGCCGTGCGTGTCGCGGCCGGCCGTGAGGCCCAGCGCCTCGATCGGCACGACGTCGGCGCCGTGCAGTGCGACCAGGCCGTGCGCCGGGCGCACGAAGCTCACGCTGGTCCAGCCGGGCAACGCGCAGCCGCCCTCGAGCTGGTAGCTCATGACTTTCGGGATGGGCAGCCTGGCGATCGATTCGGCCAGCGCCTTCTGCAGGCCTTCGGCCAGCGTCGCGCCCTTGACGGTGCTCTCGTAGAACAGCGCGTCGCCCTTGCCGTCGAGCGCGCGCCTGAGCGACGGCACGGCCGACGCGTCCGCGCCCAGGGCGGCGAGGCGCTTGAGGAGGGCGGGCGTCGCGTTGCCCGCCGCGTCCAGGCCGACGCTCACGGGCATCAGCTTCTGCGACACGGCCTTGTCGTCGGCCTGCGCTGCGACGCCGGTCAGGTGCATCGCCAGGCGACGCGGCGAGGCGAAGGCGGTCGATACCGAGTCGACGCCGGCCAGGCCCTGCGCGCGCAGCTGGTCGGCGATCACGCCGGCGAAGGCGTCGCCGAGCTTGCGCAGGGCCTTGGGCGGGAGTTCTTCGACGAACAGTTCGAGAAGGAGATTGCGGGTCATCGTGTTCATCGTCGTTCAGGCGGCCTTCTTCGCCGGTGCGTCCAGGGGCGGCGTCTCGGCGACCCATTCGCGCGGCGCCATCGGGAAACCGAGCCGCTCGCGGCTCTCGTAGTAGCTGCGCGCCACGCTGCGCGCCAGGTTGCGGATGCGGCCGATGTAGGCCGCGCGTTCGGTCACGCTGATCGCGCCGCGCGCGTCCAGCAGGTTGAAGTCGTGCGCGGCCTTGAGCACCTGCTCGTAGGCCGGCAGCGCGAGCTGTGCGTCGATCAGGTGCTTGGCCTGCTTCTCGTGGGCGGTGAACGCGGTGAAGAGGAAGTCGGCGTCGCTGTGCTCGAAGTTGTAGGTCGATTGTTCGACCTCGTTCTGCTTGTAGACGTCGCCGTAGCTGAGGCCTTCGGTCCAGGTCAGGTTGTAGACGTTGTCCACGCCCTGCAGGTACATCGCCAGCCGTTCCAGGCCGTAAGTGATCTCGCCGGTGATCGGCTTGCAGTCGATGCCGCCGACCTGCTGGAAGTAGGTGAACTGCGTCACTTCCATGCCGTTGAGCCAGACCTCCCAGCCCAGGCCCCAGGCGCCGAGCGTCGGGTTCTCCCAGTCGTCCTCGACGAAGCGGATGTCGTTCTTCTTCAGGTCGAAGCCCAGCGCCTGCAGGCTGCCCAGGTAGAGCTCGAGGATGTTCGAGGGCGCCGGCTTGAGCACGACCTGGTACTGGTAGTAGTGCTGCAGGCGGTTGGGGTTCTCGCCGTAGCGGCCGTCCTTGGGTCGGCGGCTGGGCTGCACGTAGGCGGCCTTCCAGGGCTCGGGGCCGAGGGCGCGCAGGAAGGTGGCGGTGTGCGAGGTACCGGCGCCGACCTCCATGTCATAGGGCTGGAGCAACGCGCAGCCCTGGTCGGCCCAGTAGGACTGCAATTTGAGGATGATTTGCTGGAAGGTCAACATGAGGCTGGCCGGCACGGACCGGAACGGAAATTGGACGCTGCAAGCCCTCCGGTGGAAGGGACGGTGGGACGGACCCGCGAAGGGCGCGATTTTACCGGCGCCCGCGCCGATGTCCGGCCCTCTCCCACAGGGGCGCGCGGCCTCGCCCGCTCCGCCTGCCGGCAATGCGTCGACATAAACAGCGGTTTGCTGCCCGCGCGGCTCCTCCCTCACTTCCGCCATCCCGCCATGCCTGCTCCCGCCGACTCCTCGACCGCCGCGCCGCCCTACACCCCATCGTCGCCGCTGTTCATCGTGCTGAACGCCGGCTCCGGTCACTCGGACACGGGGGAAGTCCGCCGGACCATCGAGCGTGCCTGCGACATGGCGGGACGGCACCACCGCATCTTCCTGATCGAC
>JAKONL010000573.1 GCA_022701965.1 Burkholderiaceae bacterium
CGCTCAAGCCCAGCCTGATCGAGCCTTTCCTGAGCGAGCCGATCGTGGTGGAGGCCGACACCCTGGCGCGCGCGCCGCGCATCGTGGCGGGCAACGACAACCGCGTGCTGCTGGCCCGGGGCGACCGGGCCTATGCGCGCGGCGAACCCGCCGCGCCCCTGCTGGACGTCGCCGGCCCCCTGCGGAACTTCCGCGTCTTCCGCAACGCGACGCCGCTCGCGGATCCGGCCACCGGCGAGATCCTGGGCTACGAGGCGCACTACCTGGGCCGGGCGCAGCTGCAGCGCGGCGAATCCACCGTGCCGGCGCGCGAGGGTGACAAGGAGGTCGCTCGCGTCGTCCCGGCGACGATCGACATCGTGGCCGCGCGCGAGGAGATCCGCGCCGGCGACCGGTTGCTGCCCGAGCCGCCACGCCAGCTGGTGAGCTACACGCCGCACGCGCCGGCCACGCCGGTCGACGCCCGCATCGTCTCGGTGTACGGCAACGCCGTGCAGTTCGCGGCCCAGAACCAGGTGGTGGCGATCAGCAAGGGACTGCGCGACGGCATCGAGAGCGGCCACGTGCTGGCGATCATGAAGAACGGCGACACCGTCGTCGACCGCACCGGTGGCGGCAAGGAGACGCTCAAGCTGCCGAGCGAGCGCATCGGCCTGCTGATGGTGTTCCGGCCCTTCGAGCGGGTGTCGTACGCACTGGTGCTCGAGGTCAACGACACGCCGCGCGTGGGTGACCTGCTGGTCAATCCCTGAGTCTCCGGACTTTTCCGGCGATGGAACGCGAAGAGCTCACGGGCTGGCTGCGCCTCGTGCTGACGCCCGGCGTCGGCGATCTCACGGCGCGCCGGTTGCTGGCCGCCTTCGGACTGCCGGCCGACGTCCTGTCGCAGCCGGCCTCGGCCTTGCGTGAAGTCGCGACGCCGGCCCAGGCCGCCGCGCTCGGCCGCGTGCCCGAGGCGCTGCCGGCGCTGGTCGAACAGACGCTGCGATGGCTGTCGCAGGAGGAAGCCGTCGGCACCGCGCACCGCGTCGTGACGCTCGGTGACGCCGGCTACCCCGCGGCACTGCTGGAGACGGCCGACCCGCCCCTGATGCTCTACCTGATCGGCCCGGCCTCGCTCGACCTGACGCAGCTCGGCCGCAGCGTGGCGATGGTCGGCAGCCGCAATCCGACGCCGCAAGGCGCGGACAACGCCCGCGCTTTCGGCCGGGCGTTCGGCGAACGTGGCATCACGGTGGTCTCGGGCCTGGCGCTGGGTGTCGACGGCGCCGCGCACGAAGGCGCGCTCGACGGCTTCGCCGACGCCGGCGAGGCACGGTCCGCGCGGCCGGCGACGGTGGCCGTGGTCGGCACCGGGCTCGACCGCGTCTATCCGGCGCGCCATCGCGAGCTGGCCCACCGCGTCGCCCGACGCGGGCTGATCGTGAGCGAATTCCCGCTCGGCACGCCGCCGCTCAACCAGAACTTCCCCAAGCGCAACCGCATCATCGCGGGACTCTCGCGCGGTACGTTGGTGGTCGAGGCGGCGCTGCAATCGGGCTCGCTCATCACCGCCCGGCTGGCCGCCGAGCAGGGACGCGAGGTCTTCGCCATCCCGGGCTCGATCCATGCGCCGCAGTCGCGCGGCTGCCACGCGCTGATCCGTCAGGGCGCCAAGCTGGTCGAGTCGGTGCAGGACGTGCTGGAGGAATTGCCGCTCGACGACGCCGCGCCCGCCTCGCCACGGCCGTCATCGTCGGTGCCCGTCGCGGGCGACGCCGCGCCATCGGCGCCGGAGCCGGCGCTGCTGCGGCAGCTCGGGTTCGACGCCATCGGCCTGGACGCCCTGTGCGCGCGCAGCGGCCTGAGCGCCGCGCAACTCCAGGCGCAGCTGCTCGAACTCGAACTCGATGGCTGGGTGGCCCGCCTGCCCGGCGGCCTGTTCCAGCGCCGGGCCTCGGCCTGATCGCCGCCAGCGGCGCTCCGCCAGGGGCAGGATTCCGCCGTGGGCTATATTGGGTCCATGTTCGAAGTGCTCGCATTCGTCTATGAAAACTACTGGCGCGGCGACGCCTGTCCCCAATCCGAGCAGCTCGGGCGCAAGCTCAGCGCGCAAGGCTTCGACGACGACGAGATCGGCGTGGCGCTGCGCTGGCTCGACGAGTTGAGCCGGGCGACGCAGGGCCTGCCGTTCATGCCGCATCCCACCGAGGCCTCCGCGGCCATCGTCCACGCACCCCGAGGACCGGGCGACGTGCGACCTGCTTCGGCGGGCGCCATGCGTGTCTACTCGGGCATCGAGCAGGACATGCTGGGTGCCGAGTGCCTGGGCTTCCTGCATTTCATGGAGTCCGCCGGCGTCCTGCCCGGCGGGCTGCGCGAGATCGTCGTCGAGCGCGCGATGGCGGCACCGTCGTGCCCGGTGTCGCTCGATGACTTCAAGATCATCCTGCTGATGGTGCACTGGAGCAGCGGCCTCGAGCCCGATGCCCTGGTGCTCGACGAACTCCGGAGCGACCGCTCGGCGCGCACCGCGCACTGAGCGCCACGTCCGCCCGCGCTTCCCGGCCGGCTCGCAGGCGCCGGCCGTCCGATCAGTTCAGCAGGCTCTCGGGATGCGCGTCCAGCTTGGCGAGCGCCTCGCGCGTGGCGCGCACGGTCAGCGCCTCGTCCTCGGCCGGCACCAGCAGGCCGGTCTGCAGGTAGGACCCGAGCCGCCCGGCCTGGATCAGGAAGCTGCGGCCGTTGGCCGAGGCGAACAGGTGCAGCTGACCGCGCTCGCTGCGCCAGACGAACTGCACCTGGCTCGCGCGCCCGTTGTGGTCGAGCATGAACCAGTGGCCGACCTGGAGTTCGCGCGCCCACTGCAGCATGTCCTCGGTCGGCTTGACGCTGGTGTCGGGCGCGACGTCGATGGTCGCCGCGTCGACGCCCAGCAGCAGTTCGATGCTGGCCGCGTCCAGCGCCAGCTCGCCGGTGCCCTCGTCGCTCACGAAATCCTCCAGGTGCGCCAGGCGCTTGGCGAGCGCCTCGATCTGCGCCGCCGGAATGGCCTCGGTCTTGGACATGAACGCATCGGTCAGCGTCGCGCCGATGGTCTTGATGTGGGTCTCCTGCGGCTCGCCGACGACGCCCAGCAGCGTCATGCCGGCACGCAGCTGCTGCAGCAGGCGCGGCAGGTCCTGGATCACGCGGGCGCGGTCGGGACGGCTGGGCTTGGCGCTGGCGGCCCAGACGAGCTCGGAGGCGGCCCGCTTGAGCGTCACGGTCTGGACATCCTGCACGCCGTACTTCAGGGCGGCGATGGCCAGCACCTCGGCCCAGACCTTGAACAGGAACTCACGGATGTCCTCGCGCACGGGCATGTCGTTGAGCATCTTGCGCAGCTCGATGGTGTACTGGATCGCCATCGTCTCCTTCTGCTCGACCTGCTGCGCCACGCTCATCACGCGCTGGGTGGCGTCGCTCT
>JAKONL010000571.1 GCA_022701965.1 Burkholderiaceae bacterium
GCGGCACCGCCGCCGACTTCGTGATCACCGGAAGCTGGAGCATCAAGTCGCAGAAGGAAGCGCAGCGCTACTGCGAGGCGCGCACCGTCGCGAGCAACGCGGCCGACGGTCATACGCGGCTGCCCGACCCGGCGAGCTGGAAGATCGGCTCAGACACCTCCTATGTGCATGTGTGCACCAACGAGACGATCAACGGCGTCGAATTCCAGGAACTGCCCGACCTCGCCGCGCTCGGGAGCGCGGCACCGCTGGTGATCGATTTCTCGTCCCACGTCGCCTCGCGGCCGATCGACTGGCGCCGCGTCGGCCTGGCGTTCGGCGGTGCGCAGAAGAATCTCGGACCGGCCGGCCTGACGATCGTCGTCGTGCGCGACGACCTGCTCGACCGGGCGTTGAAGATCTGCCCGAGCGCGTTCAACTACAAGACCGTCGCTGACAACCAGTCGATGTACAACACGCCGCCGACCTGGGGCATCTACGTCGCCGGCCTGACCTTCGACTGGCTGCTGCAGCAGCGCGAGGGCGAACTCTCGGGCATTGCCGCGATGGAACAGCGCAACATCGCGAAGGCGGCGTTGCTCTACGGCTTCATCGACGGCTCAGGCTTCTACGAGAACCGGGTCGATCCGATCTGCCGCTCACGGATGAACGTGCCGTTCTTCCTTCGCGATGCGAGTCGCAACGATGCCTTCCTTGCAGGGGCGAAGGAGGCCGGGCTGCTGCAGCTCAAGGGGCACAAGTCCGTCGGCGGGATGCGCGCCAGCATCTACAACGCGATGCCGCTCGCCGGCGTGCAGGCGCTGGTGGCCTACATGAGAGAATTCGAGCGATTGCATGCCTGACGGGATGGCCCGTACCGGCTGCCGGACCGTTCCATGACAGAGCCCGTACCCACCACTCCCGCTTTTGCAGTTTCCGTCGACGGCGACCAGTCGGCCAGCCTGGCCGATCTGCGCGTGCGAATCGACTCGCTCGACCAGCAGCTCATCGAACTCCTCAACCAGCGCGCGCATGTCGCCGAGCTGGTGGGCGAGGTCAAGAAGCGCGAAGGCACGCCGTTCTTCCGGCCCGACCGCGTCGCGCAGGTCATCGAGAAGATGCAGAAGAGCAACGGCGGTCCGCTCAAGGGCAATCACGTGGCCGCGATCTGGCGCGAGATCATGTCGGCCTGCCTGGCGCTGGAGTCGCCGCAGCGCGTCGCCGTGCTCGGACCGGAAGGCACGTTCTGCGAACAGGCCGCGGTGGAGTACTTCGGCGGTGCGGCCGACCTGATCTACTGCGCCAGCTTCGACGAGGTCTTCCATTCGACGGCGGCCGGCAGCGCCCAGTACGGTGTCGTCGGCGTCGAGAATTCCACCGAGGGCGTGGTCACGCGTTCGCTCGACCTGTTCCTGCATTCGCCGACGCATGTCGTGGGCGAGGTGAGCCTCCTGGTGCGGCACCACCTCATGCGCACCACGAACGCGCTCGGCGGCATCGAGGCGGTGCTCGCGCATCCCCAGGCGCTGGCGCAATGCCAGACCTGGCTTTCCAAGCACCTGCCCAACGCCGAGCGGCGTGCCGTATCGAGCAATGCCGAAGGCGCGCGGCTCGCGGCGACCAACCCCGCCTGGGCGGCGCTCGCGAGCGACCGTGCGGCCACGCGCTTCGGCCTGCACATCGTGGCGCACGCGATCCAGGACGACTCGTACAACCGGACGCGCTTCGCGATCATCTGCCTGCCGCAGACGCTGGCGATGCCGCCGGTCTCCGGGCGTGACTGCACGAGCCTCGTCGTATCGGTGCCCAACCAGCCCGGCGCGGTCCACGACCTGCTGATGCCGCTGAAGGCCAACAACGTCTCGATGACGCGCTTCGAGTCCCGTCCGGCCCGTACCGGCCAGTGGGAGTACTACTTCTACATCGACCTCGACGGCCATCCGTCGCAGCCGAACGTGGCCGCCGCGCTCGCCGAACTGCGCACGCTGTGCGCGTTCTACAAGGTGCTCGGCGCCTATCCCGTCACGTCCTGATGCGGCCGGCCCGCCGCGTCCGCCCACCGAGCGCCTTTCGATGTTCGACCAACTCGGCCTGATCGGCTGCGGCCTTATCGGCGGCTCGTTTTCGCTCGCGCTCAAGCGCGCCGGACTCGTGCGGCGCGTGGTGGGCTACAGCAAGTCGCCGGCGACCACCGCGCTCGCGCGACGCCTCGGCGTCGTCGATGTCGAAGCGCCCTCCGCACTCGACACGGCCACCGGCGCCGACCTCGTGCTCGTCGCGGTTCCCGTGGCGGCCTCGGAAGCCACCTTCGAATCCATCCGCGACGGCCTGTCGCCGGACGCGCTGGTGATGGACGTTGGCTCCACCAAGGCCAACGTGATCGACGCGGCGCGCCGGGGCCTTGGGGACCGCTTCGAGAATTTCGTCCCGGCCCATCCGATCGCCGGCAAGGAGGTCGCCGGCGTCGAGCATGCCGAGGCGTCGCTGTTCGACGGCAAGCGCGTCGTGCTCACTCCGGTCGAGGCCACGCGCCGGGTCGGCGTGCAACGGGCAGCGCAGGCGTGGGCCGGCCTCGGCGCCACCGTGGTGGAGATGCGGCCCGAGTCGCACGACGCGGCGTTCGCCGCGGTGAGCCATCTGCCGCACCTGATCGCCTTCGCGTTCGTCAACGCGCTCGCCGCGCAGCCCGAAGGCGCCACGTTCATGCAGCTCGGCGGCCCCGGCTTCCGCGACTTCTCGCGCATCGCGGCGAGCGACCCCTCGGTCTGGCGCGACATCCTGCTGGGCAATCGCGAACAGGTGCTGGCGCAGTCGCGGGCGTTCCGCGAGACGCTGCTCGCCTTGGAGCGGCAGATCGACAGCGGCGACGCTGCTGCGCTCGAGCACGGCATCGCTGCAGCGCGCGCCACGCGCGGCCCATGGCGGCCCGACGCCGCCTTCGGCGCGCGGGACTCGGTCGACGTCCGCACGCTTTCCACCGCTTTCCCCGCTTCGACCGGACCCGACCGTTCCCACGGCTGACGATGTACGCAACGCCCTTCCTCGATCTCCCCGCCCTCGCCTGCGCCGCCGGCACGGTCCGCCTGCCCGGCTCCAAGAGCATCTCGAACCGCGTCCTGCTGCTCGCCGCGCTGGCGAGCGGCGTGACGACCGTGTACGACCCGCTCGACTCCGACGACACGCGCGTGATGCTCGACGCCCTGCGCCGGCTCGGCTGCGGCGTCGAACGCTCCGGCGCGGTGCTGCGCATCGACGGCCTCGGCGGCCGGCTGAAGGAAATCCGGGCCGACCTGTTCCTCGGTAACGCCGGCACCGCCATGCGGCCACTGACCGCCGCGCTGTCGCTGCTCGGCGGCGATTTCGAACTCTCCGGCGTGCCGCGCATGCACGAGCGCCCCATCGGCGATCTGGTCGACGCGCTGACGCAGCTCGGCTGCCGCATCGACTACCTCGGCAATCCGGGCTATCCGCCGCTGCGCATCCACCCGGTCGACCCCTCGGCGCTGGCACTCGACGTGCCGATCCGCGTGCGCGGCGACGTGTCGAGCCAGTTCCTCACGGCGCTGCTGATGGCGCTGCCGCTGGTGGCGACGCGCGACATCACGATCGACGTCGTCGGCGAACTGATCTCCAAGCCGTACATCGAGATCACCCTGAACCTGCTCGCGCGCTTCGGCATCGACGTGCAGCGCGACGGCTGGCAACGCTTCACCATCGCCGCCGGCAGCCGGTATCGCTCGCCGGGCGACATCCATGTCGAGGCCGACGCGTCGTCGGCGAGCTACTTCATCGCGATGGGCGCGATCGCGGCGACCGGCCGGCCGCTGAGGATCGAAGGCGTGGGCGCCGACTCGATCCAGGGCGACATCCGCTTCGTGGATGCCGCGCGGCAGATGGGCGCCGGGATCCGAAGCGGCGCGAATTGGCTGGAAG
>JAKONL010000591.1 GCA_022701965.1 Burkholderiaceae bacterium
TGCTGCGCTTCTTCCCGCCGGTGGTGACCGGCACGATCATCGCGGTCATCGGCATCAGCCTGATGCGCGTGGGCATCAACTGGATCTTCGGCAACCCGTTCGGCCCGACCGCACCGGCCGTGGTCGACCCGGCCTACGCCAAGTGGCTGGCCGACGTCACCTCGCCGGGCTCCGCGACGCCGCCGGTGCCCAAGGGTTTCGCGATCGTGCCGACGGTGCCGAACCCGAAGTACGCCGAGCTCACGGGAGTGGGCATCTCGGCGCTGGTGCTCGTCTCGATCCTGCTGATCGTCAAGTACGCGAAAGGCTTCGTGGCCAACATCTCGGTGCTGCTGGGCATCGTCATCGGCGGCGCGGTGGCTTCGGCGCTGGGCATCATGACCTTCGAGAAGGTCGGCAAGGCCGCCTGGTTCGACGTCGTGCTGCCGTTCCATTTCGGCATGCCGCAGTTCGACCCGCTGCTGATCCTCACGATGACGCTGGTGATGATCGTGGTGATGATCGAGTCGACCGGCATGTTCCTCGCGCTCGGCGAGATGACCGACCGCAAGGTCGGCCAGCAGGACCTCGCGCGCGGCCTGCGCACCGACGGGCTCGGCACCCTGATCGGCGGCATCTTCAACACCTTCCCGTACACCAGCTTCTCGCAGAACGTCGGGCTGGTGGCCGTCACCGGCGTGCGCAGCCGCTTCGTCTGCGTGGCCGGCGGCGTAATCCTCCTGGTGCTCGGGCTGCTGCCGAAGATGGCGGCGCTGGTCGAATCGCTGCCCACCGTGGTGCTCGGCGGTGCGGGCCTGGTGATGTTCGGCATGGTCACGGCCACCGGCATCCGCATCCTCTCGGGCGTGGACTTCAAGGGCAACCGCCACAACGCGATGATCGTCGCCGTGTCGATCGGCTTCGGGATGATTCCCCTCATCGCCCCCAACTTCAAGCAGTGGATGCCGCACGCGCTGCATTCGCTGATCGAGTCCGGCATCCTGCTGACCTCGCTCGCGGCGGTCGGGCTGAACCTGTTCCTCAACGGCGCGAGGCACGACGAGGGCGCGGTCATCGCCGCCGCGCGGCAGGCCGACGCGCACTGACGCCGGCCCGGGCAACCGGCACGTCTGCCGACAAGGAGAGCGGGGACGCTCGGCTACATTCCAGCGACCATGAATTCACCCCAACTCCAGCGCGGCGTGTTCCTCGCCCTCCTCGCGGCCGTCACGGCCGCCTTCATCTGGATCCTGCTGCCGTTCTTCGGCGCCGTGATGTGGGGCGTGGCGTTCGCGATCATCTTCACACCGCTCTACAAGTGGCTGCGCCGGAAGATGGGCGGCAGGTCGACCTGGGCCGCGCTCGCCACGCTCGTGATCACGCTGTTCATCGTGATCCTGCCGCTGAGCATGATCGGCGTGTCGCTGGTGCAGGAGGTGATGCTGGTCGCGCAGAGCATCCGCTCGGGCCAGATCAACTTCGCCGCGTACTTCCAGCAGATCTACGACGCGATGCCGCGTCCGCTGATCAGCCTTGCCGAACGCTTCAACCTCGGCGACATGGCGTCCTGGCAGGAGCGCATCAGCGCCGGCGCGGCCCAGGGCAGCCAGATCGTCGCCGGCCAGGCGCTCACGATCGGCCAGAACACCTTCGACTTCCTGGTCAGCTTCTTCGTGATGTTGTATCTGCTGTTCTTCCTGCTGCGCGACGGCGCGACGCTCTCGAGCATGGTGCGCAACGCCGTGCCGCTGGCCAAGCCGCACACGCACTTCCTGCTCAACAAGTTCACCACCGTGATCCGCGCGACCATCAAGGGCAACGTCGCCGTGGCCGTGGCGCAGGGCACCATCGGCGGACTCGCGTTCTGGTTCCTCGGCGTGCAGGGCGCGCTGCTGTGGGCGGTGCTGATGGCGTTCCTGTCGCTGCTGCCGGCCGTGGGCGCGGCCCTGATCTGGGGACCGGTGGCGCTCTACTTCCTCGCGACCGGCCACATCTGGCAGGGCGCGGTCCTGATCTTCGTCGGCGTCTTCGTGATCGGCCTGGTCGACAACATCCTGCGCCCGCTGCTCGTGGGCAAGGACACGCAGATGCCCGACTACATCGTGCTGATGTCGACCATCGGCGGCATGGCGCTGTTCGGCATCAACGGCTTCGTGATCGGCCCGGTGATCGCGGCGCTGTTCATGGCCGCATGGAGCCTGTTCGTCGCCTCCGACGAGCCGGGCGACCCGAAGTCGCCCTGATGCGCACCGCGGCGCCACGAGCGCTGCGTACTTTCACTCACCGCGCAGGGCGCGCTTTGCGTTAGCCTTTCCACGCGCGAGCCCGTCCACGACGGGATTCGTCCGTCCCGCAGCCTGCCGACCAAAAGAAGATATTGGAGAACCCGATGGCCGATCCGACCCTTTCCCCCGCAGAAGAAGCCTTGCGCGACGCCGCGCGCGACTACCACCGCAGCCCCGTGCGCGGCAAGATCTCCATCACGCCGACCAAGCCGCTGCTCAACCAGCGCGACCTGTCGCTGGCCTATTCGCCGGGCGTGGCCTATCCCTGCCTCGACATCGAACGCGATCCGTCGCTCGCCGCCGAATTCACCTCGCGCGGCAACCTGGTCGGCGTGGTCACCAACGGCACCGCCGTGCTCGGCCTGGGCAACATCGGGCCGCTGGCATCGAAGCCGGTGATGGAAGGCAAGGGCTGCCTGTTCAAGAAGTTCGCCGGCATCGACGTGTTCGACATCGAGCTGGCCGAGCGCGATCCGGACAAGCTGATCGAGATCATCGCCTCGCTGGAACCCACGCTGGGCGGCATCAACCTCGAGGACATCAAGGCGCCCGAGTGCTTCTACATCGAGCAGGAGCTGTTCAAGCGCATGAACATCCCGGTGTTCCATGACGACCAGCACGGCACCGCCATCATCTCGTCGGCCGCGCTGCTGAACGGCCTGGAGCTGGTCGGCAAGGACATCGGCGCGGTGAAGATCGCGGTGTCCGGCGCCGGCGCCGCGGCCATCGCCTGCGTCGACGTGATGGTGGGC
>JAKONL010000597.1 GCA_022701965.1 Burkholderiaceae bacterium
CCGCTCAACGGCGCCCAGTTCGAGTACGCCGGCTCACACAAGCTCCCGGGTCGCCCCTTCCAGCTCGGCATCGCCAACATCAACTGAGCGTACCGGCCGCATGGCGGCCTCCCGCAAAAAAGCCGCCGCACCCGCCGCGGCTTTTTTTGTGAGGGGGGGACGCGATACACCTTCCGTCCCTGCGATGGCTGCGCCGCGGCCCCTGTTTAGAACCAGGCGCGCGCGGCCCAGGCGAGGACGAAGGCCCATGCCGCGACACCGAGCCATCGGGCCCAGCGGGGCCGGTAGGCCAGCAGCACGCCGAGCGCCATGCCGGCGATGCCGAGCAGGCCCAGCCACCAGAAGATGCCCATCGAGATCGATCCGGCGTCGAGGCAGGCGACGCACAGGGAAACCGCCAGGAAAGCACTCCCCGCCATGCGCAACGGCAGCGTGAACGAGCCCGGCAGTTCGCGGTCGAGCATCTCGCGCCGATGGCGGTCCATCGCCAGGCCCAGCGTCGCGAAGCCCGCACAGGCGATGGCCAGTGTCGCGAATGCCGCCCATGCGGTCATGGCGAGCGCGCCCTGTCCCGTGGCACCGTCGCCAGGGATGCGGCGACCGCCGCGGCGAGCGGCTTCCGAGCCGGCCGGGTCTCCGGCGTGCGCAGCTTGACGGCCACGAAGCCATGGATGACGGCGAAGCCCAGCATCGCCAGATCGAACCCGGCCACGCTCCACTGACCCTGGGCGATGCTGCGCACGAGGCCGGCACCGCCGGTGAGCGGATCGACGACGGGGAGCGAGGCGAACAACAGCGCGGCCAGGCCGAGCTGCTCGCGCCAGGCCGCGCGATGCCGACGGAACGCGGCATGCGCCAGGCACAGCCCCCACATGCCGAAGAAGCCGTGGATCTCCCAGTCCGCGCGCTGCGGCAGGTCGGCCGGAATCAGGCGATTGCTCCAGAAGTAGCTCGCCGTCGCCACGGTCAGGCCCGCGATGGCGGTGACGTTGAGCACCTCGACGAGGCGATGCCCGTGCGGCGTGCGGCCGAGCCTGCGTCGCTCCGGCAGTCGCTTGACGACCCACATCACCAGACCGGTGGCCACCATCGCCGTGCCGATCATGCCCATGACGAACAGGAGCCAGCGCGCGCCGGGCCCGGCGAAGCGCCCGAGGTGCGGCGCGGTCAGCACGTTGTAGACGGCGAGCGCGCCGGAGGGCGACGCCACGGCCGGACCCTCGAGGCGCTCACCGGTCGTGCCGTCGAAACGCATCCGCTCGCCGGCACCGCGATCGAGCAGGCTGCGGCCGCCGCCCTCGCGCAGTTCGATGGTCGCCCTCGCCGTGCCCGGCTGCTGGACCACGATGCCGCCGACCCCGTGCTCGGGCCACCGGGCGCGGGCTTGCGCAAGCAGGGGCGCCAGCGCGGCGAGCGGCGCGGCGCCGATGTCGTCCCGTGTCGCGTCGCGGCCGGCGTCGCCGACCCGTGCGGCCGGCGTGCCCGGTGCCACGCCACCGCGACGCTCGCTGGCATAGGCCTGCGTGTCGCCCTTGTAGACCGCGTCGATGCCCCACGGCATGAGCGGGTTCATCAGGAGCAGGAGGCCGCTGAACGTGATGACCACATGGAAAGGCAGCGCGAGCACGGCCGTCGCGTTGTGGGCATCGAGCCAGGAACGCGGGCCCTTGCGCGGCCGGAAGGTGAAGAAGTCCGCGAAGATCTTCTTGTGCGTGATCACCCCGCTGAGGAGGGCCACGAACATCACCATCGTGGCGATGCCGACGATCCATCGCGCCCCGGTGCGCGGCAAGGCGTGCAGTTCGAAATGGAAACGGTAGAGGAAGTCGCCGCCCCGGGTGGCGCGCGGCACGATCACCTCCCCCGTGGCGGCGTCGAGTTCGGCGCGTCGGGTGCCGGCACGGCCCGGCGCCGCGCCGCGGTCGCGCCAGCTCGCCTGGATCGACGTCGTCCTGGCGCCGGGAAGTTCGAGCGTCCACGTCGCCGCGCCGGGCGCCAGGCGTCGCATGCCGTCGACGGCACGATCGGGAGACAAATCGCCGGGTACCGATGCGTGCAGTTCGGGCTTCATCCAGGTGTCGATCTCGTCGCGGAAGAAGCTGAGCGTCCCCGTGAAGAAGACGGCGTAGAGCAACCAGCCCAGCAGCAGCCCGCTCCACGTGTGGAGCCACGCCATCGACGGGCGAAGGCCCTCGGGTCTGCCGTCGCGCCTCATGCGGTGCTCGCGCCCATGGCCCGCGCGAACAGCGCCATGGCGACGGCCGGCAGGCCGATGCCCGCCCAGGCACGCCATGCGCTCGCGCAGCCGAACGCCCACAGGACGGCGACGGCGTGCGAGACGAAGGCCGCCATCGTCGCCGCCAGCACCGAGTCGATGCGCGAGGCGCCGCCGGCCGACAAGCCGAGCGCCATGCCCTCGGCCACGCAGATCGACAGTGCGTGACCGCCCGGCATCGCGGCGATCAGGCGCGAGGCCACGCCGAGCCGATAGCGGACCGAGGAAACGCGTCGGGT
Source organism: Burkholderiaceae bacterium (assembly GCA_022701965.1). The sequence continues at coordinate 2,515 of JAKONL010000597.1, forward strand.
CACGGGCATGACGTGGCGACCGGGTCCGACGGGTGTCAGAAGCGGAAGGTCGATCCGACCCAGAGCCGGCGACCGTAGTTGTTCTTGCCGTACGTGGCCTGGTCCAGCCGCTTGTCCGACAGGTTCTGGATCGAGGCGTTGAGCGTGATGTCGTGATTCCATTCGTACGACGCCCCGATGTCCGCGGTGGTGTAGGCGGGTGCCGGCTTCGTGCCCAGGGTCGCGCCGTACTCCTGGCCGTAGTGCGCCAAGGCGCTCCACACGGTCAATGCGGGCGTCGC
>JAKONL010000608.1 GCA_022701965.1 Burkholderiaceae bacterium
CCGACGCCAAGGTGCTGATCAGCGACCCGAGCTGGGAGAACCACCGCGCGCTGTTCACCAACGCCGGTTTCGTGGTTGAAAGCTACCCCTACTACGACGCCGCCAAGCGCGGCGTCGACTTCGACGCCATGCTCGGCGCCCTGAATGCGGCCGCGGCAAACACCATCGTGGTGCTGCACGCCTGCTGCCACAACCCGACCGGCTACGACATCACCGCCGCGCAGTGGGACCAAGTCGTCGCGGCGGTCAAGTCGAAGAATCTGATCGCGTTCCTCGACATGGCCTACCAGGGCTTCGGCAACGGCATCGAGGAAGACGGTGCGGTGGTCGGGAAGTTCGTCGACGCCGGCCTGACCTTCTTCGTCTCGACCTCGTTCTCCAAGAGCTTCAGCCTCTACGGCGAGCGCGTCGGCGCCCTGTCGGTGCTCTGCGCCGACAAGGAAGAGGCCGGGCGCGTGCTCTCGCAGTTGAAGATCGCGATCCGCACCAACTACAGCAACCCGCCGATCCACGGCGGCGCCGTCGTGGCGGCCGTGCTCAACGACCCGGCGCGGCGCGCGGTCTGGGAACAGGAACTCGGCGAGATGCGCACCCGCATCAAGGCGATGCGCCAGAAGCTGGTCGACGGCCTGAAAGCCGCGGGCGTGGCACAGGACATGAGCTTCATCACGCAGCAGATCGGGATGTTCAGCTACTCGGGCCTCACCAAGGACCAGATGGTGCGCCTGCGCAGCGAATTCGGCGTCTACGGCACCGACACCGGGCGCATGTGCGTGGCTGCCTTGAACAGCAAGAACATCGACCACGTCTGCCAGAGCATCGCCAAGGTGGTCTGAGACGCGGAGTAGGGATTCGTCCCTACCACGAAAGGCGGATCTGTTGATATATTGCACTGCAGCATTGCGTGCAATGTCCGACCCACGTTTCCCAGACATCCTCATCACACGGATCCGCCCAGATGCTCTATCAAATCTACGAAGCCCAGCGGTCCCTCATGGAGCCGCTGACCGATTTCGCGCAGGCCGCCGCCAAGCTCTACAGCAACGACAACTCTCCGCTCTCCAAGCTGCCGATGGCGCAGCGCATGGCGGCGGGCTACGACCTGCTGTATCGCCTGGGCAAGGACTACGAGAAGCCCGAGTTCGACATCAAGACGGTCAAGGTCGGCGGCGACGAGGTGGTGATCCAGGAGGCGATCGCGCTCGACAAGCCGTTCTGCCAGCTGCGCCGCTTCAAGCGCTTCACCGACGAACCCGACACGCTGAAGACGCTCAAGGGCCAGCCGGTGGTGCTGATCGTGGCGCCGCTGTCGGGCCACTACGCGACGCTGCTGCGCGATACCGTCCGCACGATGCTGCAGGACCACAAGGTCTACATCACCGACTGGAAGAACGCCCGCACCGTGCCGGTGGCCGACGGCGCGTTCCATCTCGACGACTACATCCACTACGTCGAGGACTTCATCCGCCACCTGCAAACCGAATACGGCAACTGCCACGTCGTCAGCGTCTGCCAGCCGACCGTGCCGGTGCTCGCCGCCGTGTCCCTGATGGCCAGCCGCGGCGAGCAGACGCCCTTGTCGATGACGATGATGGGCGGCCCGATCGACGCCCGCAAGTCGCCCACGGCCGTCAACAACCTGGCGATGAACAAGAGCTACGAGTGGTTCGAGAACAACGTCATCTATCCGGTGCCGAAGAACTTCCCAGGCGCCGGCCGACGCGTGTATCCGGGCTTCCTGCAGCACACCGGCTTCGTGGCGATGAATCCCGATCGCCATGCCACGAGCCACTACGACTACTTCAAGGACCTGATCAAGGGCGACGACGCGAGCGTCGAGGCGCACCGCAAGTTCTACGACGAGTACAACGCCGTGCTCGACATGGACGCCGACTACTACCTCGAGACCATCCGCGCGGTGTTCCAGGATTTCCTGCTCGTGCACGGCACCTGGGACATCAAGGCGGCCGACGGCAGCCTGGAGCGCGTGAAGCCCCAGGACATCGTTCACACCGCGCTGCTGACCGTCGAAGGCGAGCTCGACGACATCTCGGGCTCCGGCCAGACCGAGGCGGCGCACGGCCTGTGCGAGGGCATTCCGGCCGAGATGCGCGAGCATCTCGAAGCCAAGGGCGCGGGCCACTACGGCATCTTCGCGGGCCGCCGCTGGCGCGACGTGGTGTACCCGAAGGTCCGCGCCTTCATCGCCGCGCACGACGCCAAGCAGAAACGCAGTGGCACGCCCGCGATCGCGCATGTCCAGGCCGAGCTGACGAGCGAGGACGCGATGATCGTCGAGCCGAAGGTCGCCGCGAAGCCGGCTGCGGCCGAAAAGGTCGCGGCCGAGACGCCGATCGCCGTCGCCACACCGAAAGAGCCTGCAGCACCTGCACCTGCGCCCGCATCGAAGGCCGAATCGACCACCAAGCCCGCTGTGCCGGATGTCGCGACCGCCACTGCCGCACCGGCGAAGAAGTCCGCACCGTCAGCGAAAAAGGCGGTGACCGCCGTCGAGAAGCCGGTGGCCGTCGCCACCAGCGCCGCTGCCAAGAAGCGCCCGACATCGGCGAAGGCGACGACCACGGCGGTCCCCGCGACATCGCCTGCAGCCAAGAAGGCGTCGCGCGTTGCCCGCAAACCTCGCGCATGACGTCCCGGCGCTGACGAGACTCGCGGCGCGCCTGCACGAAGCGCTGCCGCAGACGCAGTGCACGCGCTGCGGCTATCCCGATTGCCGGGCCTATGCCGATGCGATCGCTTTTGACGATGCGGCGGTCAATCGCTGTCCGCCGGGTGGCAGCGAGGGCGTGGCGCGTCTCGCCGCACTGGCCGGACGCCCGATCGAGCCGCTCGACCCCACTTGCGGCGTCGAAGGCCCGCTCCACATGGCGGTCATCGACGAAGCGTGGTGCATCGGCTGCACGCTCTGCCTCGACGCCTGCCCCACG
>JAKONL010000628.1 GCA_022701965.1 Burkholderiaceae bacterium
GGTTCACCACGGCGAGATCGTGGCTGATCAGCAGGTAGCTGATGCCCAACTGCTGCTGCAGGTCCTGCATCAGGTTGAGCACCTGCGCCTGCACCGACACGTCGAGCGCGCTCACCGGTTCGTCGGCGACGATCAGCTTCGGCCGCGTGATCAGTGCCCGCGCGATGGCGATGCGCTGGCGCTGGCCGCCGGAGAACTCGTGCGGGTACTTGTCGAGGTCGGTGGTCCGCAGGCCGACGGCCGCGAGCGATTCGGACGCGCGCTCGCGCTGCTCGGACCGCCCTGTGCCGGCCAGCGCTTCCAGCGGCTCCGCCACGATCCGCGCCACGGTCTGGCGCGGGTCGAGAGAGCCGTACGGGTCCTGGAACACCATCTGGAAATCGCGCCTTGCGGTGCGCAGTTCGGCCGCGGGAATCGCGTGCAGGTCTCGGCCGAGCAGACTTACGCTGCCCGAGGTCGGGCGGTCGAGCGCCATCACGAGCCGCGCGATGGTCGACTTGCCCGAGCCCGATTCGCCGACGATGCCCAGGCTGCGCCCGGCCCGCACCTCGAAGCTCACGCCGTTGAGCGCCTTCACCGTCGGCACCGGGCCGAACAGCGATTCGCGCGGCATCGGATAGTGGCGCACCAGGTCGGCGACCCGCAACAGTGGGGCGGCCTGCGTTCCCGGGGCGGCGCTCATGCGGGTGCTCCCTGCGCCGCCGCCCGGACCTCGTCGAGCCGGATGCAGCGCACCGCATGGTCGTGCGGCAGCCGCGTGGCCGGCAGCCGCGTGGCCGGCGGCCGCGTGGTCGTGCAGGCGTCGACGGTGAAGGCGCAGCGGCCGGCGAACGGGCAGCCGGGCGGCAGGTCCATCAGCTCCGGCACGCTGCCGCGGATCGTCGCGAGCCGCCCGCCGCGCGGCGCGCCGAGCACCGGCCGGGCCGCGAACAGCCCCTGCGTGTACGGATGCGCGCGTTCGGCGAAGAGCGTCGCGGTCGGACCGCTCTCGACCACCGTGCCGCCGTACATCACCAGCATCCGGGAGACCGTGTTGGCGATCACGCCCAGGTCGTGGGAGATCAGGATCAGCGACATGCCGCGCTCGGCCACCAAGTCCTTGATCAGGTCGAGGATCTGCTTCTGGATCGTCACGTCGAGCGCGGTCGTCGGCTCGTCGGCGATCAGCAGGTCGGGCCCGCAGGCCAGCGCCATCGCGATGCCGATGCGCTGGCGCTGGCCGCCGGAGAACTGGTGCGGATAGGCGTCCAGGCGCGAGGCCGCGTCCGGAATGCCCACGCGCTCGAGCAGCCCCAGCGCTTCGGCGCGCGCCGAAGCGCCGCTCAGTCCGCGATGCAGCCGCAGCGGTTCGCCGACCTGGCGCGCCACCGTGTGCACCGGGTTGAGCGCCGTCATCGGCTCCTGGAAGATCATGCCGATGCGGTTGCCCCGGATCGCGCACATCGAACGCTCGTCGAGGCCGACCAGCTCGGTGCCGTCGAAGCGGATGCTGCCGCCGACCTGCGCGCTCGCCGGCAGCAGTCCCATCAGCGACTGCACCGTGATCGACTTGCCGCAGCCCGATTCGCCGACGATGCCGAGCGTCTCGCCGCGCTCCAGCGAGAAGCCGATGCCGCGCACCGCGTCGGCCGGGCCGCGCTGCGTCTGCAGGCGGATGTGGAGATCTTCGACTTCGAGGAGCGCCATGTCAGCGGGCCCTCGCGAAACGCGGGTCGAGCAGGTCGCGAAGGCCGTCGCCCAGGAGGTTCAGGCCGAGCACCGCCAGCGCGATCGCCACGCCGGGAAACACCGCCAGCAGCGGCGCCTGGAACATCAACGTCTGCGCCTCGCTCAGCATGCGGCCCCACGACGGCTGGGGCGGCTGCGTGCCCAGGCCGAGGTACGACAGCGCGGCCTCGGCCAGGATCGCGATGGCGAAGCGGATCGTGATCTGCACGATCAGCACCGCCGAGATGTTGGGCAGCACGTGGCCGAAGGTGATCGCGAACGCGCCCTTGCCGCAGGCACGCGCCGCGGCGATGTACTCGCGCGACCAGATCGCGTTGGCCGAGGCACGGGTGATGCGCGCGAAGGTCGGGACGTTGTAGATGCCGATCGCGACGATGGCGTTGACGATGCCCGGGCCGAACACCGCCGTCATCATGATGGCCGAGAGGATCGCCGGGAATGCGAGCGAGAAGTCGGCGAACCGCATGATCGCCTCCTCGACCCAGCCGCGCCGCGCTGCCGCCAGCAGGCCGAGCGCCGTGCCGACGACCAGTCCGATCCCGACCGCGATCACGCCCACCAGGATCGACGCCCGCGCACCCACCAGCAGCAGCGAGGCCACGTCGCGCCCGAAGCTGTCGGTGCCGAGCCAGTGCGACCCGCTCGGCGGCTGCATCTTGCTGGGCATGTCCATCTCGTAGGGCGACCAGGGCGTCCAGACCAGCGACACGGCCGCGGCGAGCACCAGCAGCAGCGTGAGCACCGCGCCGATGGCGAAGCTGCGGTGGCGCAGCGCGCGATGCCAGAAGCCGGGCAGTCGCAGCGCGGCGCCGCTGGGCGCCAGGGCGGGAAGGGTGCTCATATGTCGCTGGCCTTGATGCGCGGGTCGATCACGGCGTAGAGCACGTCGACGATGAAGTTGACGATCACGACCATCGCTGCCAGCAGCATCACGCAATTGCGCACCACGACCAGGTCGCGGTTGCTGATCGCCTGGAAGACCAGCCGGCCGAGTCCGGGGAGGTAGAACACGCTCTCCACCACGATCGTGCCGGCGAGCAGCTCGGAGAACTGCATGCCCATGACCGTGACGACCGGGATCATGGCGTTGCGCAGCACGTGGGTCCACAGCACGGCGCGCTGCGTCACGCCCTTGGCTCGCGCGGTGCGCACGAAATCCTCGCGCATCACCTCGAGCACCGCCGAGCGCGTGATGCGCGCGAGGATCGCCGCCTGGACCACGGCCAGCGACAGCGCCGGCAGGAACAGCGACTTGAGCCCGGCGAAGACCCCTTCGCTCCAGCCCTCGAAACCACCGGCCGAGAACCATTGCAGCTGCACCGAGAACACCAGGATCAGCAGGATCGCGAACCAGAAATTGGGGATGGCGATGCCGACCTGCGTCATGCCCATGAGCCCGACGTCGCCCAGCCGGTTGTGCCGGGCCGCGGCGGTGACGCCGACCAGCAGCGCGAGCACGGTCGTCATGGCCATCGCCATCAGCGCGAGCGGCACGGTGAGCGCGAGGCGTTCGAGGATCAGGTCGAGCACCGGCGAGCTGTAGGCGTAGCTGTCGCCGAGGTTGCCGGTGAGCATGCCGCCGACCCAGTGCCAGTAGCGTGTCCAGGCCGGCTGGTCGAGCCCGAGCTTGACGGCGAGCGCAGCCACCGCGTCGGGTGCGGCATCGGGTCCGAGGAGCAGCTGCGCGGCGTTGCCCGGCAGGATTTCCAGGACCAGAAAGACGATGACGGAGGCACCGACCAGCGTGCCGAGCAGCGTCGCGAAGCGCTTGAGGAGGAAGAGACTCATGGGGCGGGGCGCAGCATAACCCGCCCGGACGCAGCATTCGTGCCCGCCGCCGATAATCGGGCATGGCCCTCATGATCACCGACGAATGCATCAACTGCGACGTGTGCGAGCCGGAATGCCCGAACGACGCGATCTCCATGGGCGTGCAGATCTACGAGATCGACCCCAACAGGTGCACCGAATGCGTCGGCCATTTCGACGAGCCGCAGTGCGTGCAGATCTGCCCCGTGGCCTGCATCCCGGTGAGCCCGGGCCATGTGGAAACGCGCGAGACGCTCTACGAGAAGTACCTGCGCCTGCAGTCGGACGCGCAGGCAGCCGGCTAGCTTCCCGATTTGACCTTGCCGCGCTTGCCGTGCACTGTGCGGGGTTGCCGCCGTGCCTCGTCTTCGCGGTCGATCTTTCGCTGCGCGGCCTGCAGCGCCATGCGCTCGCGGCGTTCGGCGATGCGCGGGTCGGCCATGAGGATCGCGTTGCCGCGTGCCGCCGCCGAGGTCTCCAGCCGTTCGCGCTCGCGCGCCATCGCGTCGGCCTGGCGCTGCATGCGCAGCGTCGTGTCGTCCGCGTCGCGGCGGGCCTCGGCGCTGCGCCTGTCGTCGGTCTCCACACGCCGACCGCCTTCGCAGGGGTGGTCCGAGTAGGCATTGCCGCAGCGCCAGGTGCCAGCGGACGGAGCTGCAGCCGTCGCGACCGAGGCCGCGAACAGGCCGAGCAGGAAGACGATGCGGTTGGAGTGACGACTCGACGGTCTCATTGTTCTTTTCCTGGCGCGACCGGCGGATCGACGGTCAGGGATGGGGCGGTGCGGGCGGTGATCCGCCGCCGGTTTCGGGATCCTTGCGCGGTGGCTTGGGCCTCGGCGGCTTGCTGGTGTGGATCAGCAGCGTCGCCTTCTCCATCTCGCCGGCGAGCAGGGCCGGCACCGCGTGCAGGGTGCGGATGATGGCATCGTCGATCGCCTCGCGCTGTTCCTTGAGAGGTTTCTTCAGAACCCAGCCGACCACCTCCGATTTCACGCCCGGGTGGCCGATGCCCAAGCGCAGGCGCCAGTAGTCGGCCGTGCCGAGCTGCGCGTGGATGTCGCGCAGGCCGTTGTGTCCGGCGTGGCTGCCGCCAAACTTGAGCTTGACCTCGCCCGGCACCACGTCGAGCTCGTCGTGCACCACGAGGATCTCGCCCGGCTCGATCTTGAAGAAACGCGCAAGCGCCGCCACCGACTTCCCTGAAAGGTTCATGAAGGTCTGCGGTTCGAGCAGCCAGACCGGGTTGCCCGCAATCTGTGTGCGCGCCATCAGCCCGTGATAGGTCCGCTCGGGTGAGAGCGAAAGCTTCAGGTCGCGCGCGAGCGCGTCGATCCACCAGAAGCCGGCGTTGTGCCGCGTCGCTTCGTATTCAGGGCCCGGATTACCGAGCCCGACAAACAGCTTGATCATGGAAAGGAATTATCTCGACCAATGAAAACGGCCCGCACGAGGCGGGCCGTTCGAATCAGCAGCGAATCGGAAGGATTACTTCTTCGCAGCCGGGGTTTTGGCGGCCGGCGTCTTGGCGGCCGGCGTCTTCGCGGCAGCACCCTTGCCACCCTTGGCGGCCGGTGCGGCGGCTGCGGCAGCCGCGGCTTCAGCGGCCTCGACGGCCGGATCGACTTCCTCGGCGGCCGGCGGCGTCGCCGATGCGAGCACCGGGTTCTGCTTGCCGTGGCTGACCCAGCGCACGCCGCGCGGCAGCTTGATGTCCTTGAGCGTCACGGTGCCGTTCTTCTTCAGGCCCGACAGGTCGACCTCGATGAATTCGGGCAGTTCGGACGGCAGGCAGTTCACTTCGAGTTCGGTCATCACGTGCGTGACGAGGTTCATCTCGAGCTTGACCGCATCGGACTCTTCCTCGCCCTTGTAGTGGAGCGGGACCTTCATGGTCATGCGGGTGCGAGCGTCGACGCGCTGGAAGTCGATGTGCTGGATCAGCTGGCGGAACGGGTGGTACTGCACGTCGCGCAGCAGAACCTTGCTCACGGCGCCGTCCACGTCCATCTCGAGGACGGACGAGTGGAAGGCTTCCTTCTTCAGGGCATGCCACAGCGCGTTGTGATCGATCTCGATCAGTTGCGGGGCGGCTTCGCCACCGTAGACGATGCCTGGGGTCTTGCCCGAAATGCGGAGACGGCGGCTCGCACCCGTGCCCTGCTTGGCGCGCTCGAAAGCGACGAATTTCATAATCAACTCCTTGGAGCGAAGGCGGATGTGCCGTTCGCTGCTTGAGCGCCGACCGCGACCAGTGCGGCGCCGGTTTCAAAAAGGCCTCCGATGCGCCGCGAAGCGCTGGAGGCCGGCTTTTTTCTCAGAACAGGTTGTCCTGGTCCGAGAAGAGACTCATCACCGACTCGCCCTTGGCGATGCGCTGGATCGTCTCGGCGATCAGCGGGGCCACGGAGAGCTGGCGGATCTTTCCGCAGGCCCGGGCGCTGTCGGAAAGGGGAATGGTGTTGGTCACGACCACCTCGTCGAGCGCCGGACCCTGCGCGATGCGCTCGATGGCCGGACCCGAGAAGATGGCGTGCGTGCAGTACGCATAGACCTTCTTGGCGCCGCGCTCCTTGAGCACCTCGGCGGCCTTCACGAGCGTGCCGGCCGTGTCGATCATGTCGTCCATGATCACGCAGTTGCGGCCGTCGATCTCGCCGATCACGTTCATCACCTCGCTCACGTTGGCACGCGGGCGGCGCTTGTCGATGATCGCCAGGTCGGTGTTGAGCTGCTTGGCCAGCGCCCGGGCGCGCACCACGCCGCCGACGTCGGGCGACACCACGATCAGGTCTTCGTAGTTCTGCTGGCGCAGGTCGCCCAGCAGCACGGGCGAGGCATAGATGTTGTCGACCGGAATGTCGAAGAAGCCCTGGATCTGGTCGGCATGCAGGTCCATCGTGAGGACGCGCGAGACACCGACGGTTTGCAGCAGGTTGGCGACGACCTTGGCCGAGATCGGCACGCGGCTCGAACGCGGACGGCGGTCCTGGCGGGCATAGCCGTAATAGGGAATGACCGCGCTGATCCGTTCGGCCGAGGCGCGCTTGAGCGCATCGACCATGATCAGCAGTTCCATCAGGTTCTCGTTGGTCGGCGCGCAGGTCGACTGGACAACGAACACGTCGCGAGCCCGGACATTCTGGTTGATCTCGACGGTCACTTCGCCGTCGGAGAAGCGGCCCACGCGAGCCGCACCGAGCGTCGTGCCCAGATGCTGCGCGATCTCGGATGCCAGGCCCGGGTTGGCATTCCCGGTGAAGACCATGAAATCGGGGTGTTGGGCCTGCGTATGTGCGTCCGGCATGGGAAAGACCTTCAGGGAGTCGTCAGTGTTCTCGTGGCCTTTGCGGCACGCGCCGCAAATCCGGGCTCGCAGCGCGAAGCTGCGAATTCATCGTCTGCGACGGCAGCGCCGAAGGTAAGCGACTGGCTTTCAAGTCTTGCAGCCCGCAGGCCGCACGTCGTAAATTTTGGCAGGGGAGAAAGGATTCGAACCTTTGCATGCTGGAATCAAAATCCAGTGCCTTAACCAGCTTGGCGACTCCCCTACACGGGTCGGAGGCTTGCGCCTCCAACCGATATATGTCTCGAAAGACCCGATTCACACCGGTCTATCGGACCGCCCAACCTTCGAGAGGATGGACAGCCATGTTGCTGCATTCGCGAACCTGCCAGCCCTCGGGAGCATCGGCAAGCGACATGTCGCTGGACGGAAGCGATGCCGACGGGATCATGGGGATCACCGAGAACACCGCACTTCCAGAGCCGGTCATCCGTGCCGCGAGCCCGCGTTGGTCGAGCCATTCGATGGCATCGGCAACTCCGGGACAAAGGCGCTGGGCAACTGGCTGAAGGTCGTTGCGTCCGAAATCGAAGACTTCGTTCGCATTCGTCGCATCAGCTACGCTGTGTGCAGCAAAGCCAGAGAGTATAGCAGCGGGCGTGGCACGTTCAAGGTCCGGCGCTGAAAAAATTGCGGCGGTTTCCAGTCCGGCCCGTGGCTTGACGACGACGACGCGCGCCGGCGACAGATTGACCGGCGTGATGCGCTCGCCGATGCCCTCGACCCAGGCATTGCGTCCGCAGAGGAAGAACGGAACGTCCGCGCCCAGCGAAAGTCCGATCCGCGAAAGCGTCGCGAGGGGCAGGTCGAGCTTCCACAGCCGGTTCAGCGCCAGCAGGCAGGTCGCGGCGTCCGACGATCCTCCGCCCATGCCGGCTTGCGACGGCACGCGTTTCTCGATGCCGATATGCACTCCCATGCCCGGCTGCGCGTACGTCTGCAGCGCCCGCGCGGCGCGCACGACCAGGTCGTCGGGCGGCAGCGGCGTGGTGAGGTCCTCGCGCGAGACGACGCCGTCGCGGCGGATGTCCATGTGCAGCGTGTCGCTCCAGTCGATCAGCATGAAGACGGACTGCAGCAGGTGATAGCCGTCGTCGCGCCGACCCGTGACATGCAGGAAGAGGTTGAGCTTGGCCGGCGCCGGAAGGTCGTAGAGCGCCTTCATGGGCGATCGAAGATCACGCGCAGCTCGGCGCGCGGCGACGGCGTCTCGCGCACGGCGTTCAGTCGCCCGTCGGCGAGCCGCGAGAGGTCCGGCCTCCATCCCGTCACGTCCTCGTCGCGGCCGTCGAGCCAGGCGAAGAGTGCACGCACCGGAACGGCCGCACCGGTCGCGGCGGTCACCAATGCATCGACCGACTCGTAGCGCCGCGTCTGGCCGCCGCTCCTGAGCAGCGCCTCCGTCGGCGTCCAGCTGAGGTCGGCGAGCGTGCTGCCGATCGGGCTGGTCAGCGAGAGCGTTCCGCGCTCGGGGGTACCGTTGAGGTCGAAGAGGGCGGCGAAGCTCTGGGATGCCGTGTCGTCGACACGCAGCGAAAGCCGGCCGCTCCACGACGAGGAAGATGAGGTCTGCACCGCAGCGTCCCGGGAAGTCCGCGGTGTCGCGCAGCCGGCCAGAAGAAGCAGGCTGACGGTGGCGCCGGCACCCGCGAGCAGCAAATCGCGTCGGGATCGCATCAGGGTTTCACGCGCAGGCGTTTCAGCGTTTCGCGCAGCGTCTCGTTGTCGGCGTCCGCCAAGGTGGACTCGCGCCAGATCTTCAGGGCCTGATCGCGTTCGCCCGAACTCCAGAGGACTTCGCCGAGGTGCGCGCCGATCTCCGGATCGGGCCGGCGCTCATAGGCCGATTCGAGGATGCGTCTCGCCTCGGCCGCGTTGCCGAGGCGGAACTCGACCCAGCCAAGGCTGTCGGCGATGAACGGGTCCTGCGGCGCCAGCGTCACCGCCTTCTGGATCAGGGTGCGGGCCTCCTCCAGGCGGATGTTGCGATCGGCGAACGAGTAGCCCAGTGCGTTGTAGGCGTTCTGGTTGTCCGGCCGCAACTCGATCAGGCGGCGCAGCAGGCGCTCCATCTCGCCGAGACGATCGAGCTTCTCGGCCATCATGGCCTGGTCGTAGACCAGGTCGGCGTCGTCGGGCGCGGCCGTCGTCGCCTGGGCGAGCAGGTCGTAGGCGGCCTGGTATTCCTTGCCGTCGCGCAGGATCTGGAGTTCGGCCTGCTGGCGCTGCTTGACCTCGGCCGGTGTCGTCTGGGGCAGTGCGCGGACGATCTCGCGTGCCTGCTGGACCTTGCCCTGGCGTGCCAGCAACCCGGCGCGGCGGATCTGGGCGAGCGCGGGTTCTTCCGAACTGTCGATACGCGCCATCCATTTCTCGGCGGCGGCGAAATCCTTGCGGCGTTCGGCGATCTGCGAGAGCAGCAGATAGGCCTGCTGCAGGCCGCGCCGGGCTTCGTCGTCGGCCGGACGTGCTTCGGCCAAACCGACGTAGCGGAGGATCGACTTCTCGCCCTCGAGGTCCTGACGGGCCTGGACCTGCAGGATGCCCAGCAGGATCCACGGGCCGGGCAGCGCCGGATTCGCCGTGGTCAGCGTGGTGAGCTGGGCGGTGGCCTCGGCGTAGCGCTGGGTTTCCATCAGCGCGCGGGCATAGGCGATCCGGATCTCCGGCAGCGCATCGGGTTGCGACAGGTAGCGGACGACGATGGGCTCGGCCTGCGGCTGGTCGGGACCCATCAGATCGAGCGCCAGCAGCGACGGGCCGTCGAATTTCGGGTCGGCGGCCTGCGCTTTCAGCGCGGCGTCGAGCGCGCCGGGCCGGTCACCGGCGACGAAGCGCATGCGGCCCACGGTCGTCCAGGCCAGGCCGGCAGTCGTCGGGTTCGCGAGATCGTCGACCAGCGCCTTCTCGACGACCGACGCGGCCAGCTTCTTGTCGGTCGCGCGGCTGTAGTTGCGCGCGATGACGGACATCAGCAGGGGGCGTTCCGGCAGTGGCGTCGCCGCGATCTCGGCACGCAGGGGCTCCGCGGTCTCCTCCAGACGGTTGAGCGCCACGAGGATCTGCAGCTCGAAGCGGCGGCCGTCGCGGCTGTCGGGCACCGACTGCTGCCAGGCGCGTGCCGCCGCGAGCGCCGCGTCGCCCGAACGGGCCTGCAGCGCGATCTCGACGGCGCGCTCGAACAGGGCGCTGTCGCCGCTCTTGCGTGCGGCATCCAGGATGAGCGCATAGCCCGCTCCGGGGTCGGTGCCGCGGGCCGTCAGTTCGCCGATCAGCACTTCGTAGAACAGCGTTGCGGTCAGCGCCGACGGCTGCGGGGTTTCCTTGGCGGATGGCGGTGGCGTGACCGACCCCGTCGTCTGTGCCTGGGCCCCGGCGGCGATCAGCATGAAGGAAATGGCTGCTGCGAGGCGGAGGCGGCGGGGCATGGGGGTCATCCAACTCATAATAATCGAGGCCTTCGTGTGAGCGTGGGCGATGAACGGGGTTCCCTTCGCTTCTTCTTGCCAGCCGAAGTCGATCGTCTTCCCACCCTCCCGAACACCTTCCCGAACGACCGGACCCACATGCCAGAACTCCCGGAGGTCGAAGTCACCCGCCGCGGCTTCGTCGATCGCATCGCAGGCGCGCGCATCGAGGCCGTCCGCGTGGGCAAGCCGCTGCGCTGGGCGCTCGGCGTCGAGCCCGGAACGCTGGTCGGGCGCACGGTGCGCACCGTGCGGCGGCGCGGCAAGTACCTGCTGGTCGAACTGGACGCCGGCCTGGTGCTGATGCACCTGGGCATGTCGGGCAGCCTGCGCTTCGACAACGCGCTCCCGTCGCCCGGCACGCACGATCACTTCGACCTCGTGACGACACAGGGCACCTTGCGGCTCAACGATCCGCGCCGCTTCGGCGCCGTGGTGCACGTGGAGGACGAGAGCTCGCCGCTGGCGCTCAAGCTGCTCGGCGGTCTCGGGATGGAGCCGCTCGAGGACGGTTTCGACTTCGAGGCGTTCAGGGCGGGCCTCCTGCAGCGCCGGGCACCGATCAAGCAGGTCCTGCTGGCCGGCGACATCGTGGTGGGCGTCGGGAACATCTATGCGTCGGAGGCGCTCTTCCTGGCTGGCATCCGGCCGACCCTGGCCGCTTCGCGGCTCAGCCGGCCCAGGATGCTGCGGCTGCATGCGGCGATCAGGGAGATCCTGGCGCGGGCGGTGGAGCGCGGCGGCAGCACCCTGCGCGACTTCACCAACATCGACGGACAGACAGGCTATTTCCAGCTGGAGGCGACCGTCTACGGCCGTGCCGGGGAGCCGTGCCGCGTCTGCGCGACGCCCATCCGGCAGATTCGCCAGGGCCAGCGGTCGACGTTTTTCTGCCCGAACTGTCAAAAGTACTGAAAAGGGTTGGTAAGAAAGGGCACTATTCGCGGGCGGACCGGCAGGCCGGTGCTATATTTTTTCTAACCAACTCTTACATGTCCTTTTGACCCGCTCCTTCAATCAGCAATTCGACCAGCACGGCGCCTGGCGCCGCAGTTTCGCGAAACGCCTCAACGGGCTTTCGGGCTGGTTGCGCGACCACGACCTCCTCGATCAGGCGGTGGCCGAGCGGCTGGGGGAGCTGGAAGCGCAGCTGCGCACCAGCAAGGTCATGGTGGCCTTCGTCGCCGAGTTCTCGCGCGGCAAGTCCGAACTCATCAACGCGATCTTTTTCGCCGGCTACGGGCGCCGGATCATGCCGGCGAGCGCCGGGCGCACGACGATGTGCCCGACCGAGCTCAGCTACGACGTCGCGAAGGCGCCGAGCCTGCAGCTGCTGCCGATCGAGACCCGCCTGGAGCCGCGTTCGCTGGTCCACTGGCGCAACGAGCCTGCGCGCTGGACGCACGTGCCGATCGACGTCGACGATGCGGACCAGCTGTCGCGGGCGATGGGCAAGGTGGCGGAGGTCTCCTGGGTGCCGCTGGAGCAGGCGCGCGCCCTCGGTTTCTGGAACGACGGCGCGCCCGAGGACAACCCGCTTCCCGACGCCCAGGGCCGGGTGGAGATTCCGCGCTGGCGCCATGCGGTGCTCAACATGCCCCATCCGCTGCTCGAGCAGGGCCTGGTGATCCTCGACACGCCGGGCCTCAACGCGATCGGCGCCGAGCCCGAACTCACGGTCAGCCTGATCCCGCAGGCGCATGCGGTGGTCTTCATCCTCGGCGCGGACACCGGCGTGACGCGGTCCGATCTGTCGATCTGGCGCGAGCACCTGATCACCGAGGGCGATCCGGCGCGCCGCAGCGACACGCGCATCGTCGTGCTCAACAAGATCGACACGATGTGGGACACGCTCAGCACGCCCGCGCAGACCGACGTGCAGATCGAGCGCCAGCGCAAGGGCGCGGCCGAGCTGCTCGGCGTGCCGCTCGGCCACGTGCTGCCGGTGTCGGCGCAAAAGGGGCTGCAGGCGAAGATCCGACGCGACGCGCCGCTGCTCGCGGCCAGCCGGCTGTCGGCGCTCGAATCGGTGCTCGGCGAAGGCCTGCTGGGCAAGCGCGAGACCATGCTGCGACTGGCCGTGGACGCGGGTGTCGATGCGCTCAGCGCGGAGGCCACGCGCATCCTCGGCGTGCGCCAGCGCGACCTGTCCGAACAGGCGCTGGAACTGCAGGGCCTGCGCGGCAAGAACGTCTCGGTGATCAAGCACATGCGCGTGCGCATCGAGCAGGAGCAGGACGAGTTCGAGAACAGCAACGGCCGCATCCTGGCCTTGCGCTCGGTGCAGGGCAAGCTGCTGCGCGAGGTGTATTCGGTGCTCGGCACGACGGCGCTGCGCAACGACATGGGCAAGCTGGCCGCATCGCTCAAGCGGCCGGGCATCAAGCTCAACGTGCGCAAGATCTACGGCGAGACCTTCGACGCGCTGCGCAACAACCTGAAGGAGGTCCAGACCACGACCGGCGAGATCCAGTCGATGCTCCACGCCACCTTCCGGCAGCTCAACGCCGAGCACGGCTTCACGCTCAAGGCGCCGGCCGAGCCCGATCTGGTCGGGTTCCAGCAGCAGCTGAGCGACATCGAGAAGAGCCACGTGCACTACCTGGGCATGGGCAACATGCTCAAGCTGGCCCAGCCCGACTTCTGCGACAAGCTGGTTCGCGCGCTCGCGAGCCGCCTGCGGGTGGTCAACGAGGCGGCCATGACGGAGGTCGAACGCTGGAGCAAGGGCGCCGCGGCGCAGCTGGACGCCCAGCTCAAGGAGCGCCGCCGCAACTTCGGCCGCCGCATCGAGTCGGTCGAGCGCATCCAGGGCGCGGCGGGCAGCCTGGAGGAACGGCTGGCCGAGCTGGCCGAGCAGGAGGGTGCGATCTCCGGTATCCAGGCGCGACTGAATGAGCTGATCGCGTTGCTGAGCACCGACGATGCCGACGAGGTGTTCGACGATTCGGAAGACCTGTCCGAAACGTCGTCGCCGTCGGACATGGGCATCGACGCGGACACGCCCGAAGCGCTCGGCACGGCCGGTGTCCGCTGAGGACGGCACGGCGCGGCGCACCGGACCGCCCGATTTCGCGACGCGGCTCGTCGACTGGCAGCGCAGCCACGGCCGCAGCACCCTGCCCTGGCAGAACACGCAGGATCCCTACCGCGTCTGGCTGTCCGAGGTCATGCTCCAGCAGACCCAGGTGGTGACCGTGCTGGGCTACTTCGAGCGCTTCCTGGCGCGTTTTCCGGATGTCGCGGCGCTCGCCGCCGGCAGCGAGGACGAGGTGCTCGGCCTGTGGAGCGGCCTGGGCTACTACAGCCGGGCGCGCAACATGCACCGGTGCGCGCAGGAGGTCGTGGCGCGCTTCGGCGGCGTGTTCCCGTCCACCGCGGCCGAACTCGTCACGCTGCCGGGCATCGGCCGCTCGACGGCGGCGGCCATCGCGGCGTTCTGCTTCGGCGAGCGCGTCGCCATCCTGGACGGCAACGTCAAGCGGGTGCTCACGCGCGTGCTGGGGTTCGCCGGCGACATGTCGTCCGCGGCGCAGGAGCGGGCGCTCTGGGACGTCGCGACCGACCTGCTGCCGCCGGCCGACCGCCCGGCGGACATCTCCCGCTACACGCAGGGCGTGATGGACCTCGGTGCCACGGTCTGCCTGCCGCGCAAGCCCAGCTGCATGCTGTGCCCGATGGCCGACATCTGCGTCGGCCGGCGCGAAGGCGCACCCGAGCGCTACCCCGTGAAGACGCGCAAGCTCAGGCGCAGCGCGCAGTCGCTCTGGATGCTGCTGGCCAGGGATGCGCAGGGCCGCGTCTGGCTGGAAAAGCGTCCCGCGACCGGCATCTGGGCCGGACTGCATGCGATGCCCATGTTCGAAAGCCGCGATGCGCTGTCGGCGGCGTTGCGGCCCGACGAGAAGGACGCCGCGACGGACGAGGAAGTGTTCGTCCACGTGCTGACGCACAAGGACCTGCACGTCCATCCGGTGCTCGTCGACGGTATCGCGCCGCGCGTGCTGGGCGAGGGTGGACGCTGGCTCGCGCGCGACGAGTGGGAGCCGCTCGGCCTGCCCGCGCTGGTGCGCAAGCGGCTGCTCCGGTTCGACCGCTGAACCGGCGGCCGGCTCAGGCGCCGTCCAGCTCCCGGTGCCGCTTGAGCGCGACCCAGCGCGCCCCGAACCGCTGCGCGAGCTGCTCCACCAGGAAGACCGACCGGTGCTGCCCGCCCGTGCAGCCGATCGCCACCGTCACGTAGGCGCGATGGTCGCTCGCCAGCGCATCGAGCCAGCGGCCGAGGAACTGCTCGATGTCGTCGTACATGCGCGCCACGTCGGGATGCTCGCGCAGCCAGTCGATCACCGGCGCGTCGCGGCCGGTGAGCGCGCGCAGCGCCGGCACGTAGTGCGGATTGGGCAGCATCCTCACGTCGAAGACGTAGTCGGCATCGAGCGGCACGCCGCGCTTGAAGGCGAAGGATTCGAACACCAGCGTCAGCGAGCTCTCCGGCGCCGAGATCAGCGCCTTCACGTAGCTCTGCAACTGCGCGGGCCGGATGATGCTGGTGTCGATCACGTCGGCGCCGTCGCGCAGGTCGGCGAGCAGCTCGCGCTCCAGGTCGATCGAGTGCACCAGCACGCGCTGCTGCTCCGGCACGTCCGTGCGGCCTTCCTGGCGCGAGAGCGGATGGCGCCGGCGCGTCTCCGAGAAGCGCCGCACCAGCGCGTCGGTGGTGGCGTCGAGGAACAGCGAGCGCAGCACCACGCCCTCGCGGCGCAGGCCCTCGAGCTGCTGCGGCACCAGCGGCAGCGAGACCCCGCTGCGCACGTCCATGGCGATGGCCACGCGCGTGGCCTGCTGCTCGCGCTGCAGGGCGACGAACGGCGCGAGCAGTTCAGGCGGCAGGTTGTCCACGCAGTAGTAGCCGGCGTCCTCCAGCGCGTGCAGCGCGACCGACTTGCCCGAGCCGGACATGCCGGTGATGAGCACCAGTTCGAGCCGGCCGCGCACGACGTCGCTCACGAAGCCGCTCCGGCCGCGACCGTGTCGGGCTCGCCGGCAGCGGGCTTGCCGAGCATCTCGCGCGCGTGGGCCAGCGTCGTCGCCGAGACGCGTTCGCCGCCGAGCATGCGCGCGACCTCGCGCGTGCGGCTGTCTTCGTCGAGCGGCGCGACGCTGCTCTCGGTGCGCGGCCCGCCGCCTGACGCGCCGGCGGCGGTCGGACGCTTGGCGACCAGCAGGTGATGGTCGGCGCAGGCCGCGACCTGCGGCAGGTGCGTCACGGCCAGCACCTGGCGGTCGCGCCCGAGCTGCTGCATCAGCCGCCCGACCGTCTCGGCCACCGCGCCGCCGACGCCCGAATCGACCTCGTCGAAGATCAGCGTCTGTGCCGCGCCGAGTTCGCTGGTCGTCACGGCGATGGCCAGCGCGACGCGCGAGAGTTCGCCGCCCGAGGCGACCTTGCCGATCGGCCGCGGCGTGCTGCCCGCATGGCCGGCCACGAGGAACGAGATTTCTTCCAGCCCTGCGCGACCCGGCTGCGCGAGCGGCTGAAGCGCGACTTCGAAGCGGCCGCCCTGCATGCCCAGTCCCTGCATGGCCTGCGTCACCGCCTGCGACAGTCGCGGCGCGGCCTGCCTGCGGACCTTGCCGAGCGCCTTCGCTTCCTTCATGTAGGTCTGCTGCGCGTTCTGTTCGGCGCGCTCGAGCGCGTCGAGGTCGCTCTGCGCGTCGAGCGCCTTCAGTTCCGACTGCCATCCCGCCAGCAGGGCGGGAAGCTCGGCCGGCTGGCGCTTGTAGCGGCGCGCCATCGACATCCAGGTGCCCATGCGCTCGTCCAGGTCGGCCAGCGTCTGCGGATCGGCGTCCGACCGGCGCAGGTAGCCGTGCAGCGAGTGGGCGGCGTCCGACGCCTGCGCCACGCTCGAGGCCAGCACCTCGGCCAGCGCCTTGAATTCCGGCTCGATGTGCTCGCAGTCCTGCAGCAGCGCCAGCGCGCGGTTGAGCGCGGGCAGCGCTCCGGCCTCGTCGTCCTCGAGCGCCGTGCGGGCGCCTTCGACCGCGTCGATCAGCGCCTGGGCGTTCGACGCTCGCGTGTGGCTGGCCGAAAGCTCTTCCCACTCGTCGGCCAGCGGCGCGAGCTTGGCGAGCTCGCCGACCTGCCACTGCAGGCGCTCGCGTTCGCGCTGGAGCGTGTCCTGCGCAGATCGCGCGCGATCGAGTGCGCCGAGCGCCTGTCGCCAGCCGTTCCATGCGCCGTCGAGCGCGGCGGTGTCGACACCGGCGTAGGCGTCGAGCAATCCGCGCACGGCGTCCGGCCGCGTCAGGCTTTGCCAGGCATGCTGGCCGTGGATGTCGAGCAGCCGGTCGCCGATCTCGCGCAGCTGCGTGGCGGTCGCGGGGCTGCCGTTGATCCAGCCACGGCTGCGTCCCTGCAGGTCGACGGTGCGCCGCAGCAGCAGGGCATCTCCCGCCTCGAAGCCGCCGGCGTCCAGCCACGGCGCGAACTGCGGGTCGGCGTCGAATTCGGCGCTGACGTCCAGGCGCTCGGCGCCTTCGCGCACCGCACCGGCGTCGGCGCGGCTGCCCAGCGCGATCTGCACCGCGTCGATCAGGATCGACTTGCCCGCGCCGGTCTCGCCGGTCAGCACCGTGAAGCCCGACGAAAGATCGATGTCGAGGGCGCGCACGATCACGAAATCGCGCAACGCGATGCGTCGCAATGCCATCAGCAGTCCTGCAGGTTCAAAAAGCGGCCATGGTGCACGGTCAGGAGCCTCCCTCGTTCCAGTGCAGTTTCTTGCGCAGCGTGTCGAAGTAGCTCCAGCCCCTGGGATGCAGGAAGCGCACCCGGAACTCCGAGCGGCGCACCACCACGCGGTCGCCGATCTCCACCGAGGCCAGCGACTGCATGTCGAAGTTCGCGCTCGCCCCGCGGCCCGAGACCAGTTCGATCACGATCTCGTCGGCGTCGGGCAGCAGGATCGGGCGGTTCGAGAGCGTGTGCGGCGCGATCGGCACCAGCACCCAGCCGGGAATGGAGGGATGCATCAGCGGCCCGCCGGCCGACAGCGCATAGGCGGTCGAGCCGGTCGGCGACGCGATGATCAGGCCGTCGGCGCGCTGGCTGGCCACGAAATGGTTGCCCACCGACACCCGCAGCTCGACCATGCCGGAGGTCGCTCCGCGGTTGACGACCACGTCGTTCATCGCGAGCGCATCGAACACGCAGGCGCCGTCGCGCATCACGTGCGCATGCATCAGGCTGCGATGGTCCTCCTCGTATTCGCCGGCGAGCATCGGCACCAGCGTCGACTGGTAGTTGTCGATCGGAATGTCGGTGACGAAGCCGAGCCGGCCGCGGTTGATGCCGATCAGCGGAATGCCGTAGGGCGCGAGCTGGCGTCCGATGCCGAGCATGGTGCCGTCGCCGCCGACGACCAGGCCGAGATCGCAGCGCTCGCCGATCTCCCTCGCGTTGAGCGACTCGTAGCGGCTGACTTCCGGGTCGCCCGCCGTCGAGCGCTCGACCACCACCGTGCAGCCCTGGGCCTCGAGAAAGGCGCCGATGCCCGCCATCACGCCGTCCTGCGGCCCGGCCTGCGCGCGCTGGCCGGACGCCTGGTATTTGCCGATGAGAGCGACATGCCGGAAGCGCGGGGTCATATTCGACAAATTACAACATTAAAATCTTTCGATGCTGGACGACCGCGCCAAGTTGCTTCTCAAGACGCTTGTCGAGCGCTACATCGCCGAAGGGCAGCCCGTCGGGTCGCGCACGCTCTCGCAGACATCCGGGCTCGAACTGTCGCCGGCGACCATCCGCAACGTGATGTCCGACCTGGAATCGCTGGGGTTGATCACCAGTCCGCACACGTCGGCCGGCCGCATACCGACCGCGCGCGGCTACCGGCTCTTCGTCGACACGATGCTCACGACCGGCGAGCACGAGCGGTTCGCCACGCCGAGCCTCGCGCCCGACCAGCCGCAGAAGGTGATCGCCAACGCCGCGCACCTGCTGTCGAGCCTGTCGCAGTTCGTCGGCGTGGTGATGGCGCCGCGGCGGGCGTCGGTCTTCCGGCAGATCGAGTTCCTGCGGCTGTCGGACCGGCGGCTGCTGGTGATCATCGTCTCGCCCGACGGCGACGTGCAGAACCGGGTGATCTTTCCGGACACCGACTATTCGCAGTCGCAGCTCGTCGAGGCGGCCAACTACATCAACGCGCACTACGCCGGGCTGTCGATCGAGCAGGTGCGCGATCGCCTGCAATCCGAGGTCGAGAAGCTGCGCGGGGAGATCGCCTCGCTCATGCAGGCGGCCGTGCAGGCGAGCACCGAGGTGATGTCCGAAAGCCAGGACGAAGTGGTGATCTCCGGCGAGCGAAACCTGCTGGCGGTGAGCGATTTCTCGAGCGACATGGGCCAGCTGCGTCGCGCATTCGATCTCTTCGAGCAGAAGGCGCAGCTGATGCGCCTGCTGGACGTGTCGAGCAAGGCCGAAGGCGTGCGGATCTTCATCGGCGGCGAGAGCCAGGTCGTGCCCTTCGAGGAACTGTCGATCGTCAGCGCGAACTACGAGGTCGACGGCCAGGTGGTCGGCACGCTGGGCGTGATCGGGCCGACGCGCATGCCCTACGAGCGGATGATCCAGATCGTCGACATCACTTCCCGCCTGCTGACGAACGCACTGAATCACCGCAAGTGAGGCGCCGGTAGAATGGCGCCGCGTGGGCCGTTAGCTCAGTTGGTTAGAGCAGCGGACTCATAATCCGTTGGTCGAGTGTTCAAGCCACTCACGGCCTACCACCCCATCTCCGCAAGTCTTTCTGCCGCGACGAGCAGCGTTGACCTGCTCCACGCTGCGAATGCTTGGCCTACGGCTGCCAGAGGTCGACTTCAGACCGAATTCAGCGTTTCTTCTGCTCGCCCGAACGTGATCGATCCGCGCTGCAACTCGTGCCGCGCGCAAAAGACCGGGATGTCTGCTGTGGCCGGACGTGCCTCTCATGACGACAGACAATGTCGGTCCTTCAACGGAGACAACGATGCCCGACATGAACATCTCGTGCCATTGCGGCCAGGTCAAGATCAAATTGACCGGTGAACCGGTGGCCGACCTGTATTGCCATTGCCGCGACTGCCAGCGTATTGCCGGCGGCGGCTACGTTCCCTATTCGATCTACCCACATGCCGCCGTCGAAGTGACGGAGGGCGAGACATTCAGGTGGGCGCTCAAAGACAACCAGCGCACGCGCTGCACGACATGCGGTACCTATCTGTTCGGCGATCCTGCGGGCATGGGGATACACGGTATCAGCGCCTATCTGTTGCCGGCGGGTGTATTCAAGCCGAAGCTGCACATCATGTGCAAGGACGCGCTGTTGCCCGTTAAGGACGATCTGCCGCACTTCGTCGGCTTCCCCGCCAGCCTTGGTGGCACCGACGACGAGGTCGACTGGTAGCCAGCGAATTTCAAGGCGGCCGGAT
>JAKONL010000001.1 GCA_022701965.1 Burkholderiaceae bacterium
GCGACGATCGTCGGGCACCCCAGCGCCATGGCCTCCAGCGGCGGCAGGCCGAAGCCCTCCGTGGTGGACGGGAAGGCCAGCGCGAGCGCGTGCCGCAGCAGTCCGGCGAGCTGCTCGTCGTCGACGAAGCCCAGGAACCTCGCGTTCGGCGGCACGCGGACGCCCTGGCGCTCGAAGTCCTCGCGCCGGGCCGGGCCGAACAGCGCCAGCGTGACGTGTTGCAGGGCCGGCGCGTGGAAGGCTTCCAGCAGCACCGGGATGTTCTTGTGGCGCTGGCGGTTCGCCAGTGCGACGACGTAGGGCGTTGCCGCGAGACCGGCGGCCGCGACGACCGTGTCGTCGGGCACCAGCCGCAGCACGTGGTCGCAGCCGTTGGGGATCACGTGGATGCGGTCCGCCGGCGCGACGCCGAAGCGATCGAGCTGATGGCGGGAGTGGCTCGACACCGTCAGCAGTGCCCGGTTGCGGCGGCCCAGCAGCGGCAGCGCGACGCGGTACCAGGCGCGGAACGCGCGCGCATAGGACTGCGGCGAGGTGTAGACCTGCGCGTCGTGGACCATGGTGAACGCGTCGCGGTGCAGCACCGGTCCGATGTTGCACAGGCTCACCAGCGTCTCGCCCCGGGCGAGGCGCGGCAACGCGGTCTGCTCCCACAGCACGCCGCCCAGGCGCCGCAGCGCGGGCGAG
Organism: Burkholderiaceae bacterium; assembly: GCA_022701965.1. Next base: position 688 of record JAKONL010000001.1, read on the forward strand.
CCGCCGGGCCGCACGGGATCGCTCTCGATGCGGATGCGCGTCAGCCGCAGGTCGACGTCGGGGTCGCCCGGCACCAGCACCCGGCAGCGCAGCGCCGCGGCCAGGGCCTCGTTCTCCGCCAGCAGCCGGTCCAGCGCCACCAGCAGCTCCCGGGCGACGCGGTAGACGCCGGAGCGGCTGGTCGAGGCCTGCAGGAACTTGCCGTTGACGACCAGGCCCGGCAGCGACGCGATCGACGCGATCGACGCGATCGACGCGGCCGGGGTGGACGGGAGCGGTTCAGCGCGTGGGTTCGACATGGCCCTCCGTGGCGGTGTCCGGTTGCGTGGATGGATGGGAGCGCGGCGCGGCGCCCGGAAAACGCCGGCGCGCGGCGTCGGCCAGGTACCGCTCGAGCCCGGCCGGCCGGCCGGCCAGCCGCCAGCCCAGGAACACGCCGGTGGCGTAGACCAGCAGGTAGGCGATGCCCACCGGCAGCGCGCGCAGCACCAGCCCGAGCGTGTCCGCGGCCTCCAGGACCAGGGGCCGCGCCCCGAGCAGCAGGGCGCCCGCCGGCACCATCGCCAGCAGCGGCCGCCAGAGCGAGGCCACCTGCCGTGCCGGGCCGACATCGAGCAGGCGCCGCACGATGCGCAGCGCGGTCCAGGTGCCGGCCGCGGTGGCGATGGCGCTGCCGGCGATGGCGCCGGGGATCCCGAAGGCGAGGGCGCCCCCGCCGACCAGCGGCAGGCGCACCGCCAGTTCGACCAGCGTGCGCAGCGCGACCCAGCGGGTGCGGTCGAGCGTCATGGCCAGCGGTCCCACGAGCAGGCCCGGCAGGCCCAGCAGGGTGACCGCGCCGATGCAGCGCAGCCATTGCGCCGCCGGTGCCCAGGCCGGCCCCAGCGCCGCGCGCACCAGCACGTCGGGCCACAGCAGCGTCGCGCCCATGACCGGCACCATCGCCAGCGCGACGGCATGCGACAGCTGCAGGTAGCGCGAGCGCCGCTGCGCATGCGCCCCGGCCAGGGCGGTCATGGCCGGCCGGAACAGGGGCTGGATCAGGGCCTGGACCGGGATCTCCGCGATCTGCTTGCCCATGGCGTACTGGCCGAACGCCGCGCTCGTCGTCAGGCGCGGCAGGATCTGCCGGTCGATCTGCCAGTTGAGGGCGGCGCCCGCCTGCGCCAGGAAGTTCCATCCGACCAGGTCCGAGAAGTACGGCCAGTGCGCGAGCGTGAGCCGGGGCCGCAGCGGCGCGACGGCATGGGACAGCAGCGTGGTGGTCAGCGGCGCGCCGACCGTCGCGGCGGCGATCGCCCAGTGGCTGCCCGTGGTCGCGGCGATCGCCACCGACAGCACCAGCGCCACGGTCTTGCCCGCGAGTTCCAGCGCCGCGTCCGGGCGGAAGTCCAGGGCGCGCGCGTACGCGATCATGCGCGGGCTGACCAGGCCGCGCAGGACCGGCGCCAGCGTCAGCACGCAGAGCAGCGGCCGCAGCCGGGGCTCGCCGTCGAGCGCGGCCAGGGGGATGGAGAGCGCCGCCAGGAGCGCGGCGACGGCGCCCCCGCGCAGCAGGCCCAGCGTGAAGGCGGTGTGCAGCAGGCCGGGCGTCAGCACCGGCGCGCGGATCAGGGCGGCGGCCATCGGCAGCTCGAACAGGGCCTCGACGACGAGCACCACGGCCATGGCCGTGGCGACCAGGCCGAATTCCTCCGGCCGCAGGAAGCGCGCGAGGCACAGCAGCAGGCCCAGGTCGATGACCTTGGCGGTCAGCCGCGTCCCCACCGTCCACAGCCCGGCTCCGATGGCGCGACCGGCCAGGGGCGCGACCTCAGCCAAGGCGCGGGCTCCGGTGCGGCGGCGCGGGCGGCGGCCCGGCGGTCGACGCGGCCGGCTCCGGTGCCATCGGCCGTGCCAGCGCGATCGACAGCGCGTAGAGGAAGGCGTTGAAGACGCCGAAGTCGGAGGTCGAGCCGATCGTCAAGCTGGCCAGGAACGAGGGCACGAACGACCAGCGCAGCGCCGAGCGCAGGGCGCGGCCCTGCGCGTCCGCGCGCGCCACCCGCCGCAGGAACAGGCACTGGAAGACGAACAGGAAATAACAGATCGCGCCCGCCAGGCCCGCGTTGCTGGCCAGGGCGACGGCGGAGTTCGACGCCCGGGTGCCGCCCAGGCCGACGCCCATCCCGTGCGTCGCCATCAGC
>JAKONL010000018.1 GCA_022701965.1 Burkholderiaceae bacterium
GGTGTTGAACTGGTCGTTGCTGCGCATCGTCATGAGCCGCAGCACATCGGTCCCGCCGTCGCCCTCGAAGGCCGCGCACAGCGCCGAAGGCACCTTGAACTCGGCTTTGCCGGACTTCGTCTTCCACTTGCGCTCGTTGGCCGACAGCGGTCGCGGGAAGCCGCCGGGCTGGTGCATGCGCTGGTTGAAGTCGCGGAAGTCCTCCGGATAGGTTTCCTCGATGTCGTTGCGCACGCGGGCGTAGTCGGCGGCCCAGGTGTCCCAGTCGATCTTCGGGTTGGGTGCCAGCGTCGCCTTGGCGATGCCCGCGACGATCCGCGGCTCGGACAGCAGGTGCTTGCTGGCCGGCGCGTGATGGCCGCGCGAGGCGTGGATGCGCGCGGTGCTGTCCTCGACCGTGACGGTCTGTTCGCCGCCCATCTGCACGTCGCGCTCGATGCGGCCGAGGCAGGGCAGCAGGTAGGCCACCTTGCCGTTGACCAGGTGGGCCCGGTTGAGCTTGGTCGCGATCTGTACCGTGAGTTCGAGGTTGGTCCACGCCGGCTCGATGCGATGGTGGTCGGGCACGGCGCGGATGAAATTGCCGCCCAGCCCGATGAAGGCCTTGACGCTGCCGTCGAGCACGCCTTCGCAGGCCTCGACCGTGTTGAGTCCCTTCTTGCGCGGCGGCTCGAAGCCGTACTGCTCGGCGAGCTTGTCCAGCGGCACCAGTTCGGGCTTCTCGGAGATGCCGACGGTGCGCTGGCCCTGCACGTTGGAATGCCCGCGCACCGGGCAGAGCCCGGCACCCGGCTTGCCGATGTTGCCGCCCAGGAGCAGCAGGTTGGTCAGCATGCGCACGTTGTCGACGCCGAGCTTGTGCTGGGTCAGTCCCATGCCGTAGACGCCCATCACCGCCTTCGAGGCGCCGATGACGCGCGCGGCCTCGCGCAGGTCGGCCTGTGCGAGGCCGGCCTCAGACTCGATCGTTGACCATTCAAGGCCCCGCACGAAGGATGCGAAGTCGTCGAAGCCGTGCGTGTGCTCGGCGAGGAAGGCCGTGTCGATACCGCCGGCACCCGTCTCCAGCAATGCCTTGCACAGGCCGGCCATCGCCGCGATGTCGCCGCCCGGGCGCACCTGCAGGTACTGCGTCGCGATGCGCGTCGAACTGCCGGTGGCCATCTGCAGCGGGTTCTGCGGGCTCGCGAAGTACTCCAGGCCGCGTTCGCGCAATGGGTTGAAGACGATGATCGGCACGTCGCGCTGGCTCGCGGCCTGCAGCAGGTGCAGCATGCGCGGGCTGTTGCTGCCGACGTTCTGGCCGAAGAAGACGAAGCAGTCGGTGTGGTCGAAATCCTCGATGCGCACCGTGCCGACCGGCTGCCCGATGGCTTCCTTCAGGCCGACCGAGGTGCTCTCGTGGCACATGTTGGAGCTGTCGGGCAGGTTGTTGGTGCCGTAGAGCCGCGCGAGCATCGCGTACATGTACGAGGTCTCCAGCGAGGCGCGGCCGGAGGCGTAGAACACCGTCGCGTCGGGGTCGACCGCGCCGATCGCGGCCAGGCGTCGGCCGATGTCGGCGAAGGCCTCGTTCCAGGAAACGGGTACATAACGGTCCTGGGCCGGGTCGTAGCGCATCGGCTCGGTCAGCCGGCCTTCATGCTCGAGATCGTGGTCGGGCCAGCCGCGCAACTCGGCCAGCGTGTGGCGGGCAAAGAATTCCGGCCCGACACGCCGGCTGGTGAGCTCGGCGAAGGTCGCCTTGGCGCCGTTCTCGCAGAACTCCGCGAGATGCGCCTTGGCCGGCTTGGCCCAGGCGCAGCTGGTGCAGGCGAAACCGTCGGGCTTGTTCTGGCGCACCAGCTCGGCGAGTGCGCCGGCCGCGGCTTCGTGGCGCGTGTGCTGGACCAGCGAGGTCACCGAGCCCCAGCCGCCGGTCGGGCTGGTGTAGGGCTTGATCTCGATCTTCAGGCCGCTGGCCGGATCGATGTCGGGGAAAAGAGTGGGGCTCGCGTCGTGCTGCATCGGTCAATCTCCATGGATCCGTCCTTTTGCCGTCGCCTGCCGCAGCCAGCGGTAGCCCGCCCACGCGGCGGCGAGTAGGTAGATGCCGCCCCCGGGGATCCACATGACCAGGCCGGCGAGCTGCTGGTCCCACAGGTCCTGCGATTCGCGCGCGTAGATCGGCTGGCCCGCGAAGGTCAGCAGCGCGCCCAGCATGCCGGTGTGCGTCGCCGTGAAGAGCAGGGCGAGCGCGGCGGCCAGCGCGTCCTGCCGTCCGGCGCGCAGCACCGACCACCAGAACAGCCAGCCGGTGAACAGGAACGACGCGTGCTCGGCCACGTGGAGCCAGTTGTCGGCGACGGCGGCCATGTAGGGGCCGGGCGCATGCCAGATCCAGATGGCGGCGGCGTGCAGCAGCGCGCAGGCCGAGGGATGGCGGCTCGCGCGCAGCAGCGGGCGCCACAGCACGTCGGCCGTGCGGCCCAGGCAGGCGCGCCACTGCGGCAGCGGCCGCGCCAGCACGGCCAGCGGCGCGACGCCGACGATCAGCAGCATGTGCTGGACCATGTGCATCGCGGTGCTCGAATCGGCCCATGCGTCGAACGGGCCGAAGAGCGCGAAGCCGGTCAGTGCCATGGCGCCGTGGAACAGCGCCTGCCGCCGCAGGCCCGGCGACCTGCGTGCCGCGCCGATCAGGTAGGTGAGCCAGGCCAGGGCGAACCATCCCTGCGACAGCCAGATCGGCGCATGCGCGCCCTCGCCGCCGAAGACGTTGCCGTGCGCCTGCGATGCCGCGGGCATCAGCAGGCCCGCCAGCACGAGGACGGCAGGCCCGTGCCGGCTCAGACGCACGGCGGCAGCGCCAGCAGCGGCAGGCCGACGAACACGGTCGCGACGGCCGCCACGCCGTGCAGGGCGGCGGCGGCGCCGGCGACGAAGCGGCGACGGCTCGCCGCCGGCGAGGCCGAGGCCGGCGGCAGTCGCCTCATCGACCGCGCGCACGCCAGCGCCGCCCAGCCCAGGCCGGCCGCGGTCGCGGCGGTCAGCAGCAGCAGGCCCAGGTTGACGGCGTTGAATGCGCTGTGCGCCCCCGGCGGCGGCCCGATCGCGCAGGCCACCGAGACGCCGACGTAGACCGCGAGGAACCAGAGCGACCAGATGCCCAGGCCCACGAGCAGCTGCCAGGGGCGTTCGGCCAGGGTGCGGGCCGGTCCGGGGGCGGCGGTTTCGACGTCGACCATCAGCGTGCGAATGCCATCGGCAGCAGCGCGAAGGCGGCCCAGGCGACGGCCAGCGCGCCGGTGGTGAAGCGCCAGAACGGCGCCACGACCGCGATCTCGAACGGGGCATGCGCGCCGACGTGGCCGCGCCGCACGCGCAGCGACTGCAGCGCCGCGAGCACGGTCGCGATCAGCAGGTGCACCAGCAGGAAGACGAGCGTGAAGGCCAGCGTCGCGTCGTGCGCGCCGAGCGTCGGCCGCAGCGGCGCGCCTGCGAGCAGGGCGCCGAGTCCGGCGCTGCCGGCCAGCCCGCAGGCCGCGACCAGCGCCAGCCCGCGCGCCAGGCCGGCATCGTTCGCGGCGTCGCGCACCCGGCGCAGGCGGCGCAGCAGCGCGTCGAGCAGCAGCTGGCCGGCGCCGAAAGCCAGCGTCACGATCGCCAGCGGCCAGGTGCCGATCGGCGAGGTCGCGGGCGGCTGGAACGACGGCGCCACCGTCCACAGGAAGAACCAGGCGAAGACCAGCGACCCGTACAGCGCCGCGTCGGCCAGCAGGGTGAGCCGCATGCCCCAGAGGCCGGGCCCGTCGAAGGTCTGCGGATGCAGCCGCAGTCCCGGCGGCAGGCCGTGCGTCTCGCCGCCGCGCATCGCCGGATGCGCGCCGTTGAGCCACGACCAGCGCAGCAGGACCGCCGCCGTCGCGGCGGCGACGGCGCTCGCCAGGCCGTACTGCTTGAGCAGCAGCAGGATGCAGAGCGCGGCCAGCATCAGTCCGCTGGCGAGCGGCAGCCAGGAATTGGTCGGCATCAGCAGCACCTCGCGCACCTCGGCCGAGACCGGGTCGGTGCCGAGCATCTCGCGCCGGCCGTGGTCGGCGTTGGCGAGCGCGTGCCGGCCCTGGGCGATCGTGGCGGGCAGGGCCGGGTCGGCCCACAGCGGCTCGAGCATCGGCAGCGCGGGCTGGCTGGCGAAGTTGTACGACGGTGGCGGCAGCGGCATCGCCCACTCCATCGTGCCGGCGCCCCACGGATTCGGCGGCGCCTTGCGGCCGAAGCGGAAGTGCAGCGCGATGTCGAGCAGCACCGTCGCCACGCCGAAGGCCATCAGGAAGC